>JAFDEW010000083.1 GCA_019310125.1 Deltaproteobacteria bacterium
ATTATTTTATTCCAACCGATGTTTATGGTGATGATGCCTTCAGCACTGAGATCGAGCCTCCGATTCCTTTTTCCTTGGGTGTTCGCGTAAAAAATAACGGCTTGGGTGTGGCCAGAAATTTAAAAATCGACTCGGCTCAGCCGAAAATAATAGAAAATGAACAGGGCCTGTTGATCGGTTTTTCCATCCAGGGGAGTGAAGTCGACGGACAGCCGGCCACCGACAGCCTGCTGGTCAATTTCGGAGATATCGATCCCAACACCTCGGGAATGGCCCGTTGGATCATGACCTGCACGTTATCCGGTCAATTTGTGGAATTTACAGCCGAGTTTTCCCATTCGGACGAGCTTGGCGGAGAACTCACTTCATTATTGGAGGGGGTCAATACTCATTTCTTAGTTCGAGATGCACTGGTAGACCTGCCCGGCCGGGATTCTATTCGTGATTTATTAGCTATTGACGGAGATGTATACCGGGTCTACGAATCGGATAGCGCTGATACTGTTGTCTTGGATCAGTCGGCTTCTTCAACCCTGCAATTTGAAGGACAGAACGGATCACAGATTTATTATACACTGTCAACACCCATAACTGCAGGATTCCTGTATGTAAAATTGTCGGATCCTTATAGCGGGCAGAAGATGATTGCCGAAGCGCATCGCAGTGACGGCAAGCTGATTAAATCCGAAAATGTCTGGCTGTCAAAATCCAGAAACGGACAAAACTGGAATTATTTTATCAACCTTTTTGACGCCAACACAACCGGCGCCTACACCATTAAATTTGATGATGTTGCTTTTCTACCCCAGCCGCCGGTACTCCAGTTCATTCCGGATCGAACGCGTTCGGAAGGCCATCAGCTTTCGTTTATTGTCGAGGCCAGTGATCCCAACGGCACAACTCCTATGCTTTCCGCCGCACCGCTTCCGGCCGGCGCTGATTTTACTGATCAGGAAAACGGGATGGGCGTCTTTGACTGGACACCGGGCGAGGGTCAGGCCGGCACCTATACGATCACGTTTAAAGCTTCCGACGGCACACTGGAAGATTCTCAGCAAGTGCTTATCACCATCACTTCCGGCGATGATTCAGATAATGACGGCATACTGGACGATTGGGAGATGCAGTATTTCGGTAGCCTGGACAGGGACGGCACCGGTGATTTTGACGGCGACGGAATATCGGATTTGGATGAATACCTAAACGGCACGGATCCCGCATCAAGCAATGCGCCGAGCATACCGAACATCGTTTCACCCCAAGATGCTTTCGAAATAACCGATTTGCAGCCCACTCTGGTTATCGCAAACAGCACTGATCCAGACTCAGATGCGGTCACCTATGCGTTTGAGGTATATGAAAACGAGGCAATGATCAATCTTGTGGCCGGCCAATCTGATGTCTCCGAGGGGACGGAAAATACATCCTGGACCGTTTCTCAAGAGCTTAACGATAACACCTGGTATTATTGGCGGGTCAGGGCTTCGGACGGCATTGGGTCTAGTGCCTGGGCATACGGAAGTTTTTTTGTGAATACGGCCAACGATCCTCCGAATGCGTTTAACATCAGCAGCCCAGGGGACGGTTCCGAAGTGGATACGGTAACCCCTGTTCTTGAGGTAACCAACAGTGTTGATGTGGATGAAGATGAACTCATGTATACATTTAAGGTATATGCGGACAGTGGTCTGAGCATCCTGGTTGCTTCCGGCGAAAATATACCCGAGGGCACCTCTGGGAGTACGTCCTGGACAGTGGAATCGCCATTGGATGACAATACCTGGTATTTCTGGCAGGCCATTACAACCGATGAGCACGGGGCCACAGCGGAAAGCCTGCCGGCGTCATTTTTTGTCAATACGGCGAATGATGCGCCCTTGGCACCAGTCATTTCATCACCGGTTCATGAAAGCGAGGTGGACGTACAGGATCTGGATCTGACGGCCGGCAATGCTCAAGACGTGGATGAAGACCAACTTACCTATTTCTTTGAACTTGACACGGTGAATACCTTTGACAGCCCAGACAAGCAGACCTCCGGTGAGATCACAGAGGGCGCAGATTTCACAACCTGGCAGGTTTTCGGTCTTGACGATAATACCACATACTTCTGGCGGGTAAAAGCCAGTGACGGATTTGCTCAGAGTCCGTGGGCCCAGGGGAACTTTTTTGTCAATACGGCAAACGACGCCCCATCACCACCGACGCTGAAGAATCCGGGCCAGGGTGCGTGGGTGGCAACGATAACACCGACGCTGGAACTGAATGCTTCCCAGGACCTTGATAATGACCAGATTAGTTATGAGTTCGAAGTATATGCGGATGAAGCCATGGACCAGCAGGTTGCCACAGGCGTATCAGGAAGTCCTGAATGGGTCGTCTCTGTGGAACTGAGCGACAACACCTGGTACTACTGGAGAGCCCGGGCACAAGACGAGCATGGGGCCGTCAGCGAGTGGATGGAAATGGCTTCCTTGTTTACGGACAGTAACGGCATTGATGATCCCCCGACCATTGTCATTCAAGAGCCGTCCGAAGATCTAATCACCGAATTCGACAATATCCAGATCGGTTGGGAGGACAGCGATCCCGAGACAGATGCCGACATTGCTCTTTACTATGATACCGATGCCTTCGGCGAGGACGGTACGCTCATCGTGGCGGGGTTAACGGAAAATCCGGATGGAGAAGATGGTGATTCCTATCTCTGGGATATCACCTCCGTGGCCGAGGGAACCTACTATGTTTACGGTGCGATAACAGACGGAAATTCTTCCGCCGTAAGTTACGCACTGGTTGCCGTGACGATTGCCAGGCCTCCCGAGGTTGAGATTGTCTCTCCGGAACCCGACCATGCTCTTCAGGACGGGGTGACATTTGCGGCAGTGGCATCCGATGACACCGAGGTCGCTGAGGTTTACTTCTATCTGCGCGAGCAGGACGGGGGCAGCGGCATCCCCATCGGATACGAAAACCTCGCAAGTGTGTTCAATGAAACCACCGGCTGGTGGGAAACTGATTTTGAAACGACTCAAATTCCGGATGGCTATTATATTCTTCTTGCCAAGGCGGTAGATATTTATGGAAACCAAGGGTGGAGCGAGGTTGTATCGTTCAGCATCCGCAACTGGGCGGTAATTGAACTCCTTCCGGCTACTGAAAATAATAATGCAGGGCGAACCATGCCGGTCAAGTTTGCATTAAGAATTGCCCCGGAAGTCGATTCCACAATGCCCTTTGTCTATAATGAGGAACTGGAGATTAGAATATACAACCAGGAAAAGCCGAGTCAAATTTTGCAGGCAGCGTTTTTTGGAGACACCTCGAAAGATTATAGAATTAGTATCGACACTGAGCATTACATTACCAATTTCAAAACCAGCAAGAAACCGGCCGTTTACATGGTGGAGATCTGGAGAATCAGCAATAATTTCCTTGTGGGTTCCTTCTCTTTTGAGACGTTTTAAATCCGGATTAAGGATTTGAGATCCATTGGATAGATACCGATGCGGATAAAAAAATCAAAATACTTAATTACCTTTGTGCTCTCTGTTCTTATGGGATTGTCTGTGCATACATTGGCCGCTGAAGTAGTCTCTGATGCGGCAATCCCTCCCGAGCTGGTTGCCAAACGATTGAAAGAGCCGGATGATTCCCTTGTCATTTCGGTTGAATCTGTTTTATCCAAAATCGAGCAAAAGCAAAAGATCATTTTCGTTGATGTTCGCAATCCAACAGAATTTGAAACGGTCAGAATACCCGGTTCCATAAACATCCCGCTATATTTCATCAAATCCAAGGCCTTTTTAAAGCTCAAACCGCTGGTTTTGGTCAATACGGGATATCCATACAGCCAACTGGAAAGAGAGTGCAAAAGCCTGCGCAATAAAGGATTTAATGCTGCAATTCTAACCGGAGGAATACTCTCCTGGTACCGCAAAGGGGGGCAGCTTAAAGGAGATCTTTTAGCCCTGAACAGCTACAATAAAATTTCCCCTCGAATCTTTTTCCAGGAAAAAGACTATGCAAACCAGATGGTTCTCGATGTTTCCAAAGAGCACACCCAAATATCGAAGCAATTGATACCATACGCAACCCACATACCATATTTCAACAACCTGAATCTCGGAGATCTCCGGGTCGCTGCCGTGAACAAAGCGGACAACAAGAATTTCCTGATTTTTAATGAAAACGGAGATCACTATGAAAAGATTGAAAAAATCATGCAAAAAAAAGGCCTGGAAAATACTTTTTATCTAACAGGCGGATTAAACGCATACGAAAGATATTTGCAGAACCTGGTCCTTTCCCGGAAACCCAGAGAGAGCCGGATACAAAGAATCGATAAATGCAGAAACCGCGGAGACCTAAAATGATACGACCACTCAAGATGATATCGGATTCAAAACTTACCCTTTTGGCCGGCAAACGGATTTGCATGCATACGAGGAATAAAATGAATAAAGTTAGCGGCCATCATATTTGGATACTGGTTTTATTAACAGGAATTTTCATTTTCTTCGGTGTCGCTTCTTCTTACGCAAGTACCGATCTTACTGTCATGGTTCCGGCAACCGCCACCGAAGGCAATGGTGTGTTAGTTGATGTAGGAACGGTAACTGCATTAGAAGTGCCCGATTTTGATTTGGTTGTTGATCTGATTTCAGACGACACATCGGAAGTGGCCGTACCTGCAGCGGTAACGATTCCTGGGGGGCAGACATCGGCCACGTTTGATCTAACGATCATAAATGACGAGGACATCGACGGCATCCAGACCGTTACCATTTCTGCTTCAGCAGCTGGTTGGACTGTAGGGACTGCTGCAATCAACATTGAAGATAACGACCCCGGGTTGCTACAGTTTTCCTCTGATAGTTACACAATAGACGAAAACAGCGGCAGTGCCAATATTACAATAGTTCGAACTCAAAGTAGCAGCGGAACAATTACGGTGGATTATGCTACTCACGATGATACGGCAACAGCTGGCTCGGACTACAACTTGACAACCGGAACGCTGACGTTTGGAGATGGCGAAACGGAAAAGAGTTTTGCAGTAAACATTATTGATGATGATTTTGTTGAAGTCGATGAGACCGTCATTTTGAGTCTTAGCAACCCCGGCGGTGGGGCCTTATTAGGTTCGGTTGCAACTTCGGGATTGACCATTATCTCGGAGGATTCTGTAGACTATTTTACCGAACAATTCAATGGTGAAAACGATTTGAACTTTCAATCCCTGACCTTCATGCCGAACGGATCTGGTTCGTTTTATTCTGTCTGCAGGCAAGAGACCGATGTATTTCCAACATCTCCGGACGGTGGAATCATCCTGGCGCTATCCGATGACTCCTTTCAACAGATCACATTGACCGGAGGGGAACATCTATCCTTCTACGGGGTCAACTACTCAGAATTCTTTGTCGGTTCAAATGGTTATATTACCTTTGATTCTGGTGACTCTGATTACTCTGAAACCTTGTCCGAGCACTTCAGCCAGCCTCGAATCTCCGGTCTGTATAACGACCTAAATCCCGGTGATGGTGGCACGGTATCATGGAAACAGTTGGTAGACAGAGTTGTGGTGACATACCTGAACATTCCGGAATACGGAGCTTCTAACCAGAACAGTTTCCAAGTGGAGTTGTTTTTCGATGGAACCATTCGGACCACTTACCTTCAGATTGATACAGCTTATGGCATCACCGGTCTTTCCGCCGGAAACGGTCACCCAGAGGATTTCCAGGAAAGTGATCTTTCCGGCTACGACCTCTGCTTTTTGATTAGCCTTCCGGAAAGTGTAACTGAAGGTGACGGTGTTCTTTTCGGCCAAGGAATCGTCAGCTTGCCGGATTCAACTGCTGGTGACCTTTTGGTTAATTTATCCGTTGATGATCCTTCAGAAATTACCTTACCGGCTACGGTCACCATCCCTGCCGGACAGAATTCCGCTGTTTTTGACATCACTGTTGAAGATGACATTATTCTTGATGGGTCACAGGCGGTCACTATCACTGCCTCGACAGCAGGAAATCCTGTGGCCTTGGCAACCGTATGGGTGCATGACAATGAGACCACTACCCTGAGCTTAAATATTCCGTCAACCGCCTCCGAGGGGGATGGAGTACTTGCCGGTCAAGGCAGCCTTTTCGCGGATACACCGGTGGAGAGTGATGTTGCCGTAAACCTGGTTTCAGACGATCCCACTGAAGCCACTGTACTGGAGACGGTTACCCTCCTCACAGGACAGAATTCAGCGACTTTTGATCTGGTAATCGTGGACGATACTGAAATTGACGGGCTGCAGACGGCAACGATTACCGCTTCGGTCGCCGGCTGGACTTCAGGTGACGGCACAATAGAGGTGCAGGATAATGAAACTCAGGTGCTGACCATCACCTTGCCGGCCATTGTCAACGAGGGTGACGGCTTGCTGGTGGGGGCTGGATCAGTGATTCTCTCGGGCACGCCGACTTCCAATCTGGTAGTTGATTTGTCCTCAGATGACGAGTCAAAAGCCACAGTTCCGGCGACGGTGACGATCCCCGCTGGCCATGTGTCGGCTGTCTTTGATATCATCATCGTTGACGATACGATCATCGAAACTGAACAGATGGTGACTATTACCGTGTCCGCTTCCGGTTGGACTTCCGACAGTAGCACGATTATCATATTCGACGATGAGTTGCTCAAAATCACCACATCAGACAATGAAAATAACAATGGAACCGGTATCCCTGACAATGATATGGATAAAAACTCTCCGCCATGTATTTATAATACTTCTTCGACACACCCGATTGAGTTTAATATCAATGTAGATGGCCCGCTCCCCGTTTCTAGCTCCTATCTTTCATTATTCATAGAAGACATTGACTGGCCCGCTGAGCAGGATGAAGTGTTTTTAAACGGCCATAGTCTTGGATTTGCAATTGGCGAAAACAATCTTAACTATTCAACGCTTTTTGTGATTCCCGACTTATCATGGGTGCAATCCGGTAATAACCTGGTTCAGATCTATGTTGATCGCAACAATGTAAGTGACTGGTGTGCCATGGTGCATAGTGGCCAACTCATCTTTGACAATAACGCCGAGGCAAATACAGCGATAATTCGAAGCGCAACTTCTGATTTTGCCGAATACAATTTCGGGGACATTGTGTCCATTGATTTAGAAGTCGATACTGCTCTCAGTAGCCAGGATGTTAGGCTTGAACTGTTGTTGCGAGATCCTACCGGACGGATATTTGACTTTGATGCAAACGATGCCGCCCGCTACTGGACGATTCACGGGAATAATGACGAGCCTTACCAGTGGATATTCACCCTCCCTGTTTCCGGTAATGATGGCTTATGGGGTGTTAGTATAAGTGTATACGATATTGCAACCCAAAGATTCGAGAACAAAAAATCGATTACCTTTTCGGTGCCGTTGGGAGCTGCTAATGTGCCGACCATAAATTCAATCTCTCCCAACAGCGGTCCCGCCCTTGAGGCCACGCCTGTTGTCATATCGGGCACCAATTTTATTGAAGGTGAAACCAATTGCGTGGTGGGTGGATGGTCGATAGATAATTTAACCGTAGTGGACAATGTAACTATTACCGGGAACACATCCCCATCTCTGATAGTAGGCTCTCACGAAGCGGCATGCACAACCATCCACGGTACCGGAACTCTTTCTGACGCTTTCACTGTGATTGGTCCGAAAATTACATCTTCTCTTTTGGACCATAATTTCGGTGAAATATATTTGAATGATACCACGGCCTATTCCTTTACTCTATCCAATACGGGCAATGCCGAGCTTGCCATCGAAACCATTTCAATGACGGGAACGGACGCATCAGTTTTTTCCATTAGCAATGACAGCTGTTCTGGACAAACTTTGCTGCCTTCCGAAACTTGTACTGTTGATGTATTATTTTTACCTGCGATATTTGGTTCAAAGCATGCGTACTTATCAATCCCCTCCAACGATCCGCATACCCCGTTATTTAATGTGCCGATCACCGGCACCGGCATTGTTGAAGTCGACCTGACAACCGCTTCACAAAATGTATCTGAGGAAGTGGGAACGGTCACCATTACGGCAACCTTGAATACGTTCAGCTCTGAAGACATTATGATACCTTATACGGTTAGCGGTACAGCGATTGGCGGTGGAACGGATCACAATTTAGCCGATGGCACAATCACAATTCCAGCTGGTCAGGCAAGCGCGACGGTGACCTTTGATGTGGTGGATGACGCCTTAAATGAGAATGATGAGACAGTGATAGTGACTGTGGGCACACCAGTGAACGCGCGGGCTGGAGTTGTCACGATTCACACCATAATTATCGTCGATGATGATCCACCCGAAGATGTCACCAACCTCAAGGCCGCATCTTACGAGAACCGGCTGGTTTTTACCTGGACGCACTCGGCCAATACCAGCGGTGACCTGGCCGGTTACAAGGTCTATTTTAACGGTGCCACCGAGGGTGTTGTTCTTTCTGCCGCGCAGAACACTTATGAAGAAGCCGGTCTGAATCCGGCAACCGGTTATCCCATAACCGTCACGGCCTATGATAATGACGGCTATGAGAGCGCTGGTGTTTCAATTGCCGGCGTTACTATTCTGCCCAACCCGGCGAGTCTTTCGGCGACAGCTAACAGTGGATATGTGGATTTATCATGGGATGGTGTACAGCCGTCGCAATACGTGAGGCATTATCTCGTTTACGTGAGTGATACTGACTTTAGCTCTGTTGAGGGGATGACCCCACGGCGTGCCACCGGATCGACAACAGCCAATGTTGCCGGGTTGACCAATAACACAACCTACTATTTTGCTGCCACCACTGTGAACATCTCTGACGGAGAACAAACCACGGTTTCCACTATTCCTGCCACACCGGTTCCCGATACCCAGGGACCGGATATCACCGATGTAAAGATAGACAATATTTTGCTTTTAAACGGCCATACAATTACGAAACCCTGTACATTTACGGCTAGTGCTGAGGATCCTGCAAGTGTGAGCCGGGTCGAATTTTATTTTGATGGAAACCTTATCTGTACGGATTTTAATCCCGAATATGTCTGCTATTTGAACACCAATGAAGTGGACGACGGCCCCCACACCCTGACCATCGTTGCCTTTGACACGCTCGGCAACAGCACCACCGTCGAACGTACCGTTGTTGTAACTCTTGATCCGCCGGCAGCGCCGACGATTACGGAACCTGCCGGCGGGACGGTCACCAACCAGCCGGTTATCACCGTTTCCGGGATCGCAGAAAAATATACCGAGGCCATACTTTATAACAACAGCATGGCCACCGGAGACACGGCCCGCGTGGATTCCCTCGGAAAGTTCAGTTTCTCACTGCCCCTGGTAGAAGGTGAAAACCGGATCCAGGCGGCCGC
>JAFDEW010000377.1 GCA_019310125.1 Deltaproteobacteria bacterium
ATTTGGGAGAGGAAAAGAATTATTTTTTCCAGCCACCCGATAAAGTGATGACTTGGTTGTATGATGATAATGGAAATCCGAATTTTATGAATTCCAAGGAGTTTCCAGTAATGCCAAAAAAC
This sequence comes from Deltaproteobacteria bacterium, assembly GCA_019310125.1. Lineage (GTDB taxonomy): Bacteria > Desulfobacterota > Desulfobacteria > Desulfobacterales > UBA11574 > S5133MH16. The sequence continues at coordinate 123 of JAFDEW010000377.1, forward strand.
ATAGGAGGCTAACCTGGCGCTGGTAGGGACGGCGAGGAACATGCCGCCCCACAGCTTTTCGTTAGCCATAAAACATAAATAGAGTGAGTTGAAATATGACAAATTCAGTCGACATGATATATTTTCAAGAACTAGGCGAACAAGATCCGAAAGATGTTTGCAGACGAACATTATGTAAATACGATGATGAGAACAAGTTTTATACTTTATCTGTATGGGGTGACGAATACGCGGTATATCCTCATGAGTTTAAGATTGACCGTATAACCAATAATTTTCAAAGCCCACATGATTTATTTTATCTTTTTATTATATATTATCTTCTGAAGTCAAAAGAAATTGAAATATCCAACGAATGGATATCTGAGAAAGATATTCCCGGTGGTGTTACGTTTTTCCGCGGCCCCCATAAAATACCAACTCATTTAATCTCTAATAAGTATAGCAATAATATTAAAGAATTCAGAAAAAGATGTGAACAACTTCACGGTATTCCTCTTGACATGGCAGATGCGGCATACAGCTTCAAAATAACATCACACATTTCGGTGGCCGTTCTATATTGGGCTGGAGATGATGATTTTCCTCCTGAATCGAAAATACTCTATGATAAAACCATTACTGAACATTTAGCGTCTGATATTTTATTTGCTTTGGCAGTCGAAATTTGCAAAAAAATAGGGAGTCAACATGTGGGATAAACGATAAGATTAGAATGTCGAAATGACGCTATTATGAAGGAGTTTCGATACTTAAAAATGACGGTTTCGTAAAAAGTTCAAATTCTGCGTTGTGCTGCATTTCGCAATCATTCAACGTACGAAAAGTACGCCTCATGATTACAAAATTTGCACGCCTTGAATTTGAACTTTTTACGAAACCGTCTAAATCGGACTTGTTGATCTTCCTATATGTCCTCATCGTTATAAAAAGAATCCGCTGGCTCGGTGGTAATGACTTCGACCATTTTTGAATAATTGGATTGAATCTGATAAGAAGAAGGTTCCTCCATCTCAGAAATTGGCTGTTCAATCCCAGGTGATTTCATATATTCTTCTGTCTTCTGTAAGATATCTTGCACCCTATTCAAGGTGTTGAGGTTCTGGTGTATCCCGGCTGTCTCCAAGTTAACGATTTCTTCCGCCAAGTTTTCGTAATCCTGGTGACCAATGGCATGTTTATCATAGTCTCCAATGGGTAAGCCACAATCTGCCGTCTCCCTGAGGCGAATATTGTAACGAATTACCGTGTCAAAAACATTGTCCCCAAATTCCGCTTTAACCTTCTCTAAAACAATCCTGGAGTAGCGTGTCCTGCGATCATACATGGTGATCAGCGCACGAGATTTAACATCATGGCCAACGTTGTCCTTAAGCAGGGTGATGATCTCTAGGAGTTTGGCAACCCCCCGAAGAGAAAAGAGACTCATATCAATGGGGATAATCACTTCCTCGCAGGCACGAAGGGCATTAAAGCAAAGGTGCCCAATGCTTGGGGGACAATCAATTACAATGTAGTCATAAGCATATTCCTCTTTGAGTTCCTGAATGGCCTCAAAGAGCCTGTCTTCTCTACCGTCTATTCCTATAAGCTCTTGTTCCACTGCACTGAGGATCAGGCTTGAGGGAGCAAGGTCAAAGTTGTCTTTAATTTCTATCAAAATATCCCCAATCCCTAAGAACCCTTTTTTCTTTGGCGTTATAACATCATAGATGCTTTTCTCAAAATCGGAAGGCTTTATGTTCAGACCCATGGTTGCGTGGGCTTGGGGATCAAAATCAATGAGCAATACCCTCTTTCCTTTTAAAGACAAAGAAGAGGAAAGGTTAATGGCTGTTGTTGTCTTACCACATCCTCCTTTTTGATTCGCACTTGCAATAACTCTCATAAATTTCCTCCTTTCTCTTTTTTAATAACAATTATTATTACCTATAATAACCAAAACGCTTTTTCAAGTGAAAAATACAATATATAGTAATATTTTTAATATCACCCCCAACTTATTGTATATTAATGTTTTTTAGATAAGGTCAGGATAAATATATATTTTTTCATTTAATCTAATACCTCTCAATAAGATGAAAGTATAATATTTTTGTATTTTTCAGGGGACAGAAAAGAGGACGGGGTTGAATTTAGGCATTTCTTTTTCACTTGTTTGTGGTAATAAAGTCACATGCCACGTCTAAATGGTGTCAAGGGGTTATTGTCCCTACCAAGCCTTGATTGGTGGTTACATGCAGCATGATTATGATAAGATTTCTCAGTCCCTTAGATGAATCCGGCTGTTCACTGAAATGGAAAATTAAGCGGTTGTATTGGTCAGGTGTGAGGAACTGAGGGACTGTTTCTTCAATTTTTGAAACCGGTGATTTGGCAGGCTATTTTATGCTTTTTTTGCTGTTACTATAGTTGGTAACCGTGATCCGATCCCCAATGAATGATAACAAACCCGGCCAGTTCAAAAATGGACTTTGCTTAAAGGATAAATATGATGCGAAAATATATTTTATACACTCTGGTGTTGGCTCTGATATTTACTATGGGTTTTACTACTAAAGCTGCGGCAACATCAAAAAAACTTTACTACAATCATGGCGTTGCATACATGAAACAAGGCAAGTTTAAGCTGGCCATAAAAGATTTTACCCAGGTCATCCGTCTTGATCCTAAAAATGCAAAAGCTTACTTTTTCCGAGGGATTTCCTATAGAAAGTTGGGTCAGTATCAACGGGCTATTGATGATTATAATCAGGCCATAAATCTTGATTCTAATCTTACTGAAATTTATTATAGTCGCGGGATTGCTTATAAGCATTTAGGCCAATATCAACAGGCTTTAAAAGATCTTAACCAGACCATCCGCATGAACCCTGATGATGCTTATGCTTATTACCATCGCGGAATTGTTTACAATAAGTTAAACCAATATCAAAAAGCGATAGAAGATTTTAACAATGCTTTGAGTTTTGATCCTAAAGATCCTGATTTTTACTGTGAACGGGGAAATGCATATCGTGATTCAGGTCAACAACAGCAGGCGATTGATGATTATAATCAGGCCATAAATCTTAATCCCACCTCTGCATATTTTTACTACAATCGAGGACTTTATTATAGGAAATCAGGCAAATATCAACAGGCCATAAAGGATTATGACAAATCTATCAGGCTTGATCAGAAATACGTTCGCGTATATGTCGGCCGGGGTATTTCATATGCTTCTTTAGGTAAACACCAAGAATCCATAAAGGACTATGACCGAGCAATAAACATTGATTCAAAGAATGCCGAGGCTTATTTCAACAGGGGGAATGCTTACAGCTTTTTAAAGCAGTATCAACGAGGTATTGAGGACTATGATAAAGCGATCAGTCTTAATCCAAACGATGCACAAACTTATAACAACCGAGGATACACCTATTGTTTATTAGGCCAACATCATCAGGCCATAAAGGATTATGATAAAGCCATAGACCTAAACCCGAAGGATGCCGCGGATTACAACGTCAACCGAGGGTGCGCTTATATGGGGTTAGGCCGGTATCAACGAGGGATTGAAGATTTTGACAACGCAATTAAATTTAATCCAAAACATGCCAACGC
>JAFDEW010000084.1 GCA_019310125.1 Deltaproteobacteria bacterium
CTGGTCCTTTGGACCATGTCAGATATAGATGGCTCTGCCTTGGAGTTTTGTGTATAAAATCACAAATTCCAAGCACCAAATTACAAATAAATCTCAAATTCCAATATTCAACACTCGGCGCAAGCGCCTGCGCTGCGCGTGACCGAAACCTTCCATGACGAGACATTGTTTGGATTTTTGAATTTCGGTCATTGTGATTTGTTTGTTTTTTGGGATTTGTGATTTGGAATTTCAATAAGTCAATGAATTTCCAACAAAGCAAATCCGCTCTATCCCATGTTTTTTCTTCACAATAAAGTTCTTAAGCTTCCTGCCAGTCTTCGCCCCATTCTTCGGCGCCAACAGATTCTTTTGCCAGAACATCGAGGGTAACTGCCTGGACCTTGCGAAAGACTTCTGTATAATTCTTTTTTTCGCCGTTGACAGTCAAGAGGTCGTTTTCTATACAGATGCCGAAGAGCTTTTGGTTTTCCTCTAAATAAGGGAGAATCAGCTTCCAGTCGGCGGAACTTAAGTCGACAAATTCGCCGCCGTTCAACTGGTCAACAACTACCTTGTGGTGTGGATCTCTTAAATAGATAGCGCCCCCGGAAGCCAATGAGAAGAGATTGGAGCCCGGATAAGGGGTGGCCTGATCGATAATGTTGGCCTCGTCGTCGAACTCGATGCCGTTGAGTACAACAAACCCGCCGCCTTTGAGCGGATCGCCGGCCATAAATGACTGCGCCAGATAATCGAGACAGGTGCCGTTGATCACAACCCTGGGACATCCCACCGCATTAATCAAAGGACGGCCGGCGGCATTGCCCAGCACAAATACGGTTCCCCCTTTGGCGCCGTACATAAACGTCTGACCCACATCGCCGTATATCACCAGTTTTCCGCGTTTCAAAATCTGGCCCAGTTGATCCTGAGCATTTCCGTGGACATATATTTCCAGTCCGTCGATGCCGGACGCAAGGTAGTCGCCGGAACTGTCATAAACATCTATTCTGACACCGTCGGAGTCGCTTGTCAGTCCGCAGCCACAGAATCGCTGTCCCCTGTACCCATAGCAGATGAACGTTTTCCATCCCAGTTTATAGGCGGCACAGATCAGACGCGCGTCACAGTCATCGCCTTCAGGCGGGAATTCCCGGGCATTAATCACCAGAATTTTTTCATTGTCTTCAGGGGAACGTAGACTATCTCGTATCTCCCAGTCGATGTAACGATACATACCGGTAGTATTTTCATTCAGATTGGGCGAAGCCTGAAAAATTAACGTCAGGTTTTGTCTTATGATTTGGAGTATTGAACTCGGTTTCTTATCTCCGGTTGGAAAACGACGGTCCATAAGGTGCGTCAGAATCTCGATGGCTTTTGATTTGACGATGTCATTTCCGGCGGCCTGTTTTTTAATCTCTTGGCAAAAGTATCTGATCGATGGATAATCCCAGGCGGCCATTTGCCGGCAACAATAATCCTTAAAATCAGAGATATCATCACAGGACAGACCTTGTGTTAATGCCTGATCGATTTCGGCGGCATTTGCCGGTGGTGTAAGTTCGGGGGTTATTTTATACGGTTTTTGATTTTGCGGTGTCTTAACAACGTCTCCGAATTTATTTGTACACACGAGTTTTTTGGAGCCGTCTCCCTTGCCGGCGTCTTTGACGGTGAAAATGAAAGCGCCGCCGTCGGTGGCACTGCCTCCGCGGGCATTCCAGTATTTGTCCGCTATGGGGCAAAACCGGTTGTCCTCTGTTGCAAGGTTCTGCAGCGTGGCATCAATGGCCTGCTTTTCCGAGCATACCAGGGCGATCTGAACTTCTCCTTCCTGCAAAGCAAATACCTGCGGACGCAACATGGAGGTGTCGGTAATACCGAGAAGCTGAAAATAATGTTCATAAGGGTTGTTGCGTGCAATGATAAAAAACCAGGGACCGTCCGGCGAAGCATGAATATGGGCCGCTTGTAAGTATCGATAAATATGCTGTTTCTCCGGTGGCAGCAAATCGAAATCATATTCTGAGGTGGGCGCCATGGCCTCAATGATATATTCTAATGGATATTCAAAGGTTCGGTTGAGCAGGTCGAGCAGCAGGACCGAAACCTCGGTATCTGTTAAAAATTGCGGAAAGATGTTATTTTGCTTCAAGTATTCGCTGACCGCATAATAGTTGGCAAAGTCACCATTGTGAACCAAGGCTTCATCCATCCCTATAAAGGGATGCGCGCCGCCGGGATGCCAGACCCTTCCTTTTGTGGGATAGCGCTGGTGTGCAATCCATCCGTGGGCTTTGAAATCTTCCATACAGTAATACTGAGTGGCCTGTTCGGCATAACCGACGATTTTCAGGATCATGATATTACGGCCGTGAGAAAGAACAAAGGCCTGTTTTTCGCCCAGGGAAGCGTAAAACTTCTGGTTTAAACGGAAAGAGTTTTGATAGATAAATTCATCTTCAGCCTTGCCGGGTTTCAAATTCTGAAGTTTATTCTCCTCAATAAAACGATCCAGCACATGTTTTTTGACCCTGACAAAATAACGCCACACATCCGGGGGCTTGACTTCTAATCCTTGTATGTCTCGGTAATCGTCAAGTGTTGGAATACGTTCGGCTTTATGAACTTCCATAAATGGGGCAATAGCCGATTCTTCCACGTCCGGCCGGGATTTTGGATCAAGCAGGGCAACCTGAAGCAGATAATGGGTGTCCAGAACTTCCTGGGTTACCCCCAGGTCTTTAGCGGACAGGCCGACCGCGGCGATACCGCCGCCCTTACCGTTGCCGCGATTATGCATCTGAACCGAAGGCTCATAAATATGGCGGCCACGCACCGGAACCGATGAAATAAAACCGGTTACACCGCATCCGCCCTCTTCAGCGGACTTTTTAAGGGGTGTGTTTCCATGAGGCAGGCGGCCCCGAGATCTCAGTATATTTTTAATTGTTGAGTCAAAACCGTAAAACATTATTTAACCCTTTATCAGATAATAAGCTCCGCCTGAGGAGCGGGTTGATATTTTGATCTTTCTTCTTCATCCAAATAATCGAGGTGTACCAGCAGATCGGATCGGCCCACCAGTTCTTTGATGCTCTTTAAACCATATTGCCTTAAAATTTCACACCACTGCTTACGCCAGGCCATATACATATTGACGATTCGTTGAGTGGCCCAATCCTGGGCAATCATATCCCCCAGTTCGGGGTCGGTCGTGGCAATGCCGCGGGCACACCCTCGACCGCTTTCGCAGTGCCCACAGCGAACGCATTCAAGGGCAACCAGTTCCGCAGTGCCGATCACTACGCCGTCGGCTCCCAGTGCGATGGCCTTGGCCACATCCATTGCATTACGGATGCCGCCGCTGGCAATTAAACAAACTTTTTCTCTGACGCCTTCATCTTCCAAGAATTTATGTACCTTGGGAATGGCGTACTCGATGGGCATGGCAATATTTTTCTTTGCAATATCCGGAGCGGCGCCGGTTCCGCCGTAACTGCCGTCAAGATGGACAACATGTGCCCCTGCATAATAACTGCCGACTGCCACCATGTCAACATCCGTGGGCGTTGAGACTTTAACGGAAACCAGTACCTTTGGATTAATCTCTTTGACCCAGTCCACATGTTTTTTATGATCCTCCACCGAGTAGACGCTATGGAACGGAAACGGCGAAAACAAGGCATTCCCCACTACGGTTTCCCTCATGGCCGCGACTTCCGGAGTCACCTTGTCTCCCAGAAGATGACCTCCCAGGCCGGGCTTTGCCCCCTGGGCGTATTTGAACTCCACCATGGGTGTATACAATATGGTTTCTTCTTTTACTCCAAACAGACCGGTTGCGATTTGGGTAATGACATGTTCGGCATAGGGGAGTAGTTCTTGAGGGTAACCTCCTTCTCCGGTGCAGGTAAGGGTGTTAAGCTGTGTCGCGGCATGCGCCCTCGCAACCATGACCGACAGAGCTGTAGAGCCGTATGACATACCGCCGCCATAACACGGAATGGAGATTATCTTTTCAGGGCGACCATCAAGCCGTTTGTTCAGATTAACAGAGGTATCCATATCCTCATCGCTTAAGTCCAGGTAATCAACGGGTTTCGGTGTTTTGAAGCGGATTTTATCAAAACCGCCGCCGGAGTTGCCCAGATTGTATTCAAGGTCAACCACGGGCAAATTACCGGTTTCCGCCATTTCCCAGTGGCCGATGAGCATGTCCGCGGTCCAGCGGTAATCGCCCAGAGTGTCCAGGATGGGATTGCGCCGAAGTGTCAGAGCCTGTTCCGGGCAACGATCTATGCAGAAAAAATCATTTTCTTTGCATTTAAAACCGATACATTTGTAATCCAGAGGGCGTAATGGTTTAGAATAGTTGTCATATCGAGGATGCACGCCATGAGGACAAAGCTCTGCACACAGCCCGCATGAGATACATCGGGCATTTCTCCGGATGGTGTACTTGCCGATGGGATTGCGAAACCGATCCGGTGTTTGGACAATTTTTGGGAATTTAAAATTATTTTTTTTATTACTCATAGGTTATTTGATTCCTGCTATTTTTCTTTTACCGAATATCGGACCGAAACTTTCCATTTCCAGATCCTCAAACCACATGGAGCGTCCGACTTCGCCCCTTAGCCTTCTAACTTCCCGGATTCCCATAGCGCCCATCACTTCGATTAACTGGTTGTGCCAGGCGCCAATGAGATTGACGATTCTCTGGCTACCCCATTCCGGATCGATTTGATGGTCTATTTTTGCCGGACAGGGCAGACCATTTCGACATTGGTAGCATAGCCGGCACTCTAAAGCGACTAACAGGCCGATATCAACGATAACACCGTCGGCGCCGCAAATAATCGATTTGGCCATATGTTCGGCCATGGCGATCCCTCCGGAAAATACCAGATTAATTTTTTGTCTGACGAAATTATCCACCAGCTTTAGGTGAATTTCCCGAATCATTTCCTTTAAAAATATAGGATGCTCCGTATTCAGTTCTTTGCCGTGTTCATCGGCATAAAAATGAAGGGTGTCCACATGGGCATAGGAAAGTTCCAGAGCACGGGAAGCAGCCGTTGCATCCATCGGAATGCCGATAATAATAAAACTATCCGGTTTTATTGCACGAATTTCAGTAATCGTTTTATCGATATCAGGGGCGTCCGCCAGTTCCAGCACCCGGCTTTTGGCGATAAGCTCTTTGTAATCCATGTAATTTTCACAAGTTAAACAAGGAATAAGATTATCGGCGTATGGACTCAGAACCTTATGGTCCTGGGGCCGGATCAGCATTAAGGTTCCCAGAATCTGTGCCGCCTTGGCCGCTGATAAAAGAATTTGTTCATTTAAAATAAGCGTTTCAGGTAACTGAAACATTAACGGGATCGGAAGTTCCAAAATGGGAGGCACCTCCGAAGCCAAAGACATATCGGCATTAAACTTTAAGGGCGTGGCTCTACGGGATATTTCGAAACAAGTACTGATATACTCGCGGCCGTGGATACCGTCTCTTGTGGGACGAACAATTTCAGACATATCGGTCCACATGGAATCGAAACCGGCGGCAACAAAAGGACCGCGATAGCCGGCTCCGGAAACCGGAACTTTACCGGTGTGGGCTTGATACCAGAGCCTGTTGATAGTATCAGGTTTCCAGTAATCGTCTCCCAGTGTACGGTATTCCGGATTGATCACCCGGGAAAAAATGCCTTTTGTACATTCTTGAACACAACGAAAACAGCTCATGCAGGTATACAGGTATTCCGGTTCGCTCATGGTGCTAAAATGCTTATAATTGTCCCCGAAAATCCCATAGACACATTTTTTCTTGACGCACTCTTTGCAACTGCCGGCACAATCTTCCCGGAACTCAATCGTGGCGTATTTGCCGATGGGGTTGTACCTTGGCTCTGCTGTTTTTATGGGAATATGATACTTCTTGGGCATAAAATCTCCGTTTTAAATTGTCGATTGAATATTGACTATTAAAAAACTTAAAGTTCTCAATCATCAATATTCAATATTCAATCGTAAATCTTCAATTACTAGGGCCTTGGTGTAAGACCGGCCGACTCAACGATTTGGCCGACAATTTCCTCCCACTCAATCGCCATAATATGAACACCGTGAACCCCTTCAATGTCACGCAGTTCGGCAATGGTTTCCAGGCATATGTTGATGCCTTCTTCAACAGCCTTTTCCTTAGGAACGCCTGCCATTCGTTTGATCAGAGGCTCGGGCACATCCATGCCGGCCACCTTGTTGTTCATAAATTTTGCCATTCCCGCAGATTTCAATGGGGTGACTCCGCCAAGAATGTGAACTTTTTCGGTGAGGCCCTCATCTCGGGCCATTTTCATCCACTCCTTGAACCGATCCATATTATAGATGCACTGGGTCTGAATGAAATCAGCACCGGCATCAATTTTTTTTGCCAGACGGATGACTCGATATTCAAAAGGATCGGCAAACGGATTGGCGGCGGCTCCGATAAACATTCGGGGCGGGCCGTTCAGCTCGAATCCGCTCATGTCTTTTCCTTGATCCCGCATGGTCTGTACGGTCCGGATAAGATTCATGGAATCGATATCAAAAACGTTTAACGCATCCGGCTGGCTGCCGAAGCTCTGATGATCTCCCGAAAGACAAAGAATATTTTTGATGCCCAAAGAGTAGGCGCCCATGATATCCGATTGCAGGGCGATCCGGTTCCGATCCCGGGTGACCATTTGCATGACAGGTTCCAGACCCATTTGTAGCAGATGAGAGCAAGCCGCTATGCTCGACATTCTTACGATAGCGGTTTGATTGTCGGTTACGTTTACCGCATCTACGTACCCTTTTAATAATTCGCCTTTTTTTCGGACAACCTCAAGATTTGCCCCCCTGGGAGGACCGCATTCGGCGGTAACGGCAAACTCTCCTTTTGATAAAGTTTCCTGCAATCTGCTTTGTGCGTTCATATTCATATCATATGATCCTCTCTCACCAGTTTTCTTGGGCCTCCTGAAAGGCTGGTGCTCCAATTTTTCGGGGGGATATATTTCCTTAAGTTATCCATCTGCCCCAATGCCTTAAGCCGGTCAATAATGAGTTGCCAGGCGCAATCCGTTTCAGGATTAATCTCGCATTTGCCGTTTTGTGATCCGCCGCAGGGGCCGTTCAAAAGTTTTTTGGCGCAGCGAGTTACCGGGCAAATTCCTCCGAATATGTCCAGTCTGCAATTACCGCAGCCGGAACACTCTTCGGTAAAGACGCCCTGCTTTTCCAGGACGCCGATAAAGGTGGTATTGACACCGGGAAGGACGGGGGTTCTGGCAAACCGTCTGGCAAGCGCCTGAACGCCGGCGCCGCAGGCTAAAGATAACACCCCCTCGCTACGAGAGACAGCCGGTGCGCTTTCCCGGATAAATTCGTCTTCACACTGGCGTTCTATGGTAAGCTCTTCGATTTCGATTTTTTTACCGTCTTTTTTACAGGCCAGTCTCAGAGCCGATGCAAGCACGGCAACTTCGTCCTCTCCCCCGGCAAAACAGGTTTTCACGCAGGTGCCACAGCCCAGAATAAGGATTTTCTTATAGGGTGCTATGATTTCCTTGATTTCCGATAATGGTTTTTGCTCTGCAACGATCATAGATACCTAACTCAGCCATATTTTTCAGTACATCATCTATTATTTGAGCTGCTGCGGCGGTATCTCCGGCAGCAATATTGCTTAAAGATAGCCTCCGGCCGTCTATGCCGATGTCATTCAGTAGATTTTGGACCCACGCAACCCGTTTTTTTGCCCTTATGTTGCCCTCAACATAACGGCATTGCCCTTCGGGACAGACCAGCACGACCACGCCATCAGCTCCGGCTTCATAAGCCCGCAACAGAAAAACATCCTTAACCATACTGGAACAGGGAAGCTTTATAAATTTGATTTCAAAGTCGTCCCCGCCGACGGAGGACCAACTGGTTTGAGAAAACGCATTAATGCAGTGAAACACGGTTATTTTAGGTATAAATTTTTTATCCATAGCTGGCATCAACATTCTTAAAGGTTCTGTAGTATAATGATCCGAAAAAAAAACGTCTAAATCTAGTTGTACCAGATAAAGACGTCTTTGTCTTGTGATGGATTACTTTATACAACTTTGTATAAAGTTTTCACAGAAAATATATTCTATTATTTATTTGTCAAGATATAATTAAACGGATTTAATATCCGCATTATCTCAGTTTAACTGCAATATAAGTGCCAAGAGGACCAATGATTATAACTATCTAAAATGTCAATACAATATGCTTATTTGAAGAGGCGCGCCCATATGGCAGGCTACATTTATGTTATAAATTGATCGAAGAAATAACAAAAATGTTCTAAACTAAAGCTGATGATAAAAAAACCGGCACCCAACTTCCGAAGTTATTCCTCGGAAGTTGAAACCCCTCCCCTCATCCGCTTTATTTTACTTCGATGCCGTTTTGCCGACAGCATGCGTTTTTTTGCAGCCCGGCTCGGTTTGGTTTTAATGCGAACTTTGGGTTTTTCAGATGCTTTCCGGATTAATTTTTTCAACCGATCAATCGCGTCTTGTCGGTTACGTTCCTGTTTTCGAAACCGGCTGGCCTGGATAATGAGAATTCCGTGTTCCGTGATTTTCCTGCCCGCAAGACGAACCAAACGGGAGCGGACATCATGGGAAAGAGAAGGAGAGTTTTTCACATCAAAGCGAAGCTGAACCGCTGTGGCAACTTTATTCACATTCTGTCCACCGGGACCTGATGATCGTATAAAATCTAGTTTAATCTCATTTTCACCAATTGCAATTGAGGGTGTAATATTGATCATATCCTGATGTTATATCATATTGGTTTTTTCTTCAAGGTCAACTGCACGGATCTGCAGGGTAAACACATTTGAATCCTAATACAGGGAGAACGCTCCGCCACGCCGTGGCTGCGCTGCACCGAAATCAAATTCGTTTGGCCTGTGACGGAGATCGGGCAAGGGGGTTTGCAGGTATTGGGAGAGGAACCGATCGTTGTCCGGATTCGCAACACCTGCATTTTTCTAAAAAGACGCTATATGATTTCTTTTTAACGCATAAAAAATTTAGATGGAAATGGGAGAATTTATTTTGTATATAATTTACCGGCCTTTTTGCACTTGATCGACAAATCAATACAGACCATTCGCGTCGTTTGGATAATATGATCGCACATCGTCAGCCAAATCCCAAACACCGCCCCGGGGCTATTTTCTTAGGGCTTTCTTCCTTTGAAATGCTGGCCATGTTCCGGCGCGGACTTTTTTACACCTATCTGTCCATATATCTTCGCCATTTTTTGGGTATGAGCGTCACGGAAACCACTCTTTTTGCCACTTTGCCCATGGTCGCCAACGTGCTCTGCCAGACATTTGTGTGGGGAACGATTTCCGACCGCTATCAGGTGCGGCGAACCTTGATTATTTGCGGAGAAGCCCTGGCCGGGGTGGGTACGGTGATGGTCTGGTATGCCCATATCTTGCCTGTGCAGCGTCTTTACGCCGGCTGGGTGATTATCACCGGTCTGACCGTGGTCGAGCTGTTCTGGTCCATGTCCAATGTGGGTTGGAGTGCTCTGATTTCGGATATTTACAGTGCCCGGGACCGTAATACGGTCCAGGGCCGTCTGGCCAGCGTGGGCGGGGTAGGCCGCATGGCAGGGGTATGGATCGGGGGAATTTTGTATGACGGAATGGGTCATTACTATGCGGGCTGGGGGTTTCAGCACGGCGCCCTGTTTTTTATAGCGGCCGGGGTAATGTTCATTTCAATCGTTCCCATGCTGCGCGTGCCGGAAGGCGGTGTCTTAACTGCCGACCCCGGGACAATCACTCCGGAAGATCCTGTGGAAAGCGGCTCGGAACGGCTTTTTGTTATTTTTCTCGTGGCAATGGTTCTGATCAATTTTGGCCGAAATTCCATTGCCGTGATTATTCCTCAGTACCTGGTGCTGGAATCCGGCTTTGCCGTTTCCAGCAAAATGCTGGGCTACATCGTCAACACCCAGTCAGCCGCCATGATACTTACGGGGCTGGTTTCCGGATGGTTGGGCCGCCGTCTGGGAAACGGACCGGCTCTTATTGTGGGCAGTGGTGTGGCCGTGGCGGCCATTTGCTTTTTTGCAGTTACAGACAGCCTGGCGCTGGTCTTCGGGATTAATTTTTTGCGCGGGGTTTCCGAGGTCATCATTCTGGCTGCGTCTTACGCATTTTCATCGGTGCTTATTCCGCCGGCCAAGCGCGCGCGGTATTTCGGCCTGTTCAACGCAACCTTCTTTTTAAGCTGGGGAGTGGCCGGAACCCTGATTGCCGGCCCCGTGACCGACATGATGATCGGTCGAGGCGCTCCTGAGGTGTTGGCCTACCGATGGGCGTTTGTCTCAGCATCGGTCTTGACCCTGCTTGGGGTAATCGTTCTGGGAAGGCTGCTGTGGACCCTGCGCGCCAAAGAGCATAACCGGGCATGATTGTGAGACATTTTCCAAAGGTCTCATTGCGCGATACGTATTTTGAGCATGTAACAGACAGACGTCAAAGGACCCGTCATATACCGATCTTTGGCGCGCGGTTACCTGTTGTCATGCGAATGGTTTTGAAAAAATTTGCTTTGGCAACCACCCTCGGGGTTTCACCCCTCTCCCATCACTCCTATTTTCTATCTTTTTTGTCTATAACGTCCCGGCTCCAGGAGATTGCCGCTGAGACCCTGGGGAATCCAAGAATCGAAATAAGGAGTATAAGGGTATGATAAATCTCTTCTTTTGTGACACCCGCCTGAAGCGCTCTACGAGTATGAGAATGAACCGAACCTTCTGATTGAACTGCTGCAGCGGCTGCAAGTTGTATCAGATCGATTGTCTTTTCATCAATAGGACCCGCGCGCCGGATGGTTGAACCGAGGTTCTCCAGAGCGGACATAGCCTCCGGGAAAAGCTCGTTTAGTTTGTGATAATGCCTGCTGGGTATTTTTTGTTCTGACATTGGAACCCTCCTTTTGTTAAGGTTGACGGTCTCGTAAAAAGTCCAACTTCTGCGTTGTGCTGCATTTCGCAATCATTCAACGTACGAAAAGTACGCCTCATGATTAAAAAATTTGTACGCCTTGAATTTGAACTTTTTACGAAACCGTCTAAATCGGACTTTTTACGAGTTTATCAAGGTTGATCGATAATTTTTTGATGCCGCCTACTCCCAACCCAATCTCTTTTCAATAACAGTTCCTTATGGGTTAAGAGATTTTTGAAACACATCATACTCATGGATCGCTTGCTTTTGGGCGGAATCGCGAATTTCATTCATTTCATCATAATGCGTTGCCATAATGTGGACCAGGTTGTTATCCAATTCGCCGTTACCCGCCATGGAATGTAACACTTCAAGGGCGGCCTTTTTTTCCATTCCTTGCCGGTAGGGTCGATGTTCCGTTAATGCCGTAAACACATCGGCAACCGCTATAATTCTTGAGCCAAGGGGCAGGTCATCCTCCTTGTAACCGAAAGGATACCCGGTACCGTTAAGTCGTTCTTGATGCAAAGCCCCCCATGAGTTTATGATCCCGAAGGCTTCAAACGGTTCAAGGGTTTGGTAGGTGTAGTAAACGTGGGATTGCATGATAAACCACTCATCTTCGGTAAGCTTGTCCCGTTTCTCAAGAATTTCCGAAGGGATGGCGAGTTTGCCGAGATCATGAAGATAAGCGGCGATTTGGATCATCCTGCGCTCATACCTTGAAAATCCTGCCAATTTTGATAGGAAAACCGATGTGGCTGCCACTCCGCTGGAATGTGTTGCCGTGAACTTGCTTTTGAAATCAATGAGCTGGCATATTAGCCGTGAAAAATCAACCAGTTCGTTTAATGTAAATTCCCTGGCGTGTCCCCCCACACTTCTGCGTAATATAGCCTCCATGGAATCCGATATTATTTCCAGCCATATATACTCTCGTTTGGCCAGGTTCACCAGGGCATCTACATGTTCCGGCACGAAAGCTTCACCTTTTAACAAGGAAATAGCGTCACAAATTCCTCGAACTTGACCCAGGATGGGTTTGTCTTTGGATATTTTAACCGCGGTACGATCCGCCAGATGCAGGAGATGACTGCCCAAAGGAACCGGCTCACCCTGGTAAAGGGAACCCTGTCCGTTTTGCCAGGGTACATGATGAAATTGTATGAGTTTGGCAATGGAAGCAAACGGTTTGAACTTTTTGAGAATCAGACTGCCGGCCATAGAATGCTGGCCGGGTTTTGCATCTTCAAATTCAAGCAGGTCTATTCTTTCCTGCAAGGAGAACGCTCCGATATCGTGCAAGGCACCGGCGATAAACAGCTCATATCTTTTGTCCGCCGGCAAATTGAGTTCTTCACTCAAGCGATATGCCAGATAAGCGACCTGCATATGGTGGCTTCCAACAGCCGGACTCATCATATCCACGACTCTGGCAATGGCTGCCACCAGGTCGAAGACATTGACCCGTAGTTTACCCGCAGACATAGGCGTTTCCTCCGGTTATTATGACCCATGGGTGCCAAACCTTGTAAGTTCTAAAGAACTTACCTATGATCTTACCATAACATTGAAAATACAAGAAATATTTATTTTGCCCTGAAAAACCTGGTCCTTCCCCGCAATGCGGGATCTTCGATGGGCCAGATCAGAGATATATGGCACTGCCTTGGGGTTTTATGTCTAAAATCACAAATAAATCAGAAATTCCAATATTCAACACGCGGCGCAAGCGCCTGCGCTGCGCGTGACCAAAACCTTTCAGGACGAAACATTTTTTGGAATTTCGGTCATTGGAAATTGTTTGATATTTGTGATTTGATATTTGTAATTTTTGAGCTTCCAACAAAGCAAATCCCCTCTGGTAATAATCAAAACCAGGTCCTTGGGCCCCGGATTCTTTATTGATTGGGAGATATATTGCGGCCCACATTTACGTTCATACTGTCATAGGAACGGAAAATCAACTTTTCACGCTCCAGTCGTTTTTCAGCAACCGGCTGCAATTCAAGAGATTTTGCCGTTTCTTGTAACGCTTTTTTCGACGGAATCGCATCAAGGCCTTCTCCGATTTTTTCACCGGATACGGTATCGAGCACCATCGCGGTTTTACCGTCCGACACCACGGAAACGGGAATTTGGTAGTCATCCAAGAGCCTGGCGGCAGAAACAATCTCCCTTTCTCTCGATCCCAGGGATCCCGGTGCACATTTAATCGCCATATACCGCTTGCTGTCTACAGAGACAACCAGGTCCACCGATGAGCGATAGGGTTCATCGCCGATGGTCACCTCAAGGGGGGCGTCCACTTCAATGTCTTTTTTTGTGTACCCCTTTTCTGTCACCAGAATCTTCTCAATGGTCTGGCGGTTAGCCTCTGAACCGACATCGGGAATCTTTTCTCCGGTGACAAAATCGGTGATCAATCTGAAAGTTTTTGGGATATGGACATCCGAAGCTGCTTTTGTTTTCACCGGAACAATAGGTTTCAGTTTCCGGTGTGCAACACAGTCAATGCATTTATTATCTTTCATAGCATCCTCTCTTTATAAACATATATTTGGTATGTTATCAAAAAAATCTTAGCAAATCAAACCACAATACTAATTTTACGGGACAAACCCATGTGAATTCCAATACAGAGAGAACGCTCCACGACGGCGTATATCTCTTTCCAACCGACTGAAACTTGTGCTTAAGTACCCGTAAGCCCGAGCCGTGGCAGAGGTGTTAAGAACAATTCGATGCTAAACTATCACATTGAATCTTTTAGTTATAATTTCATGCGGCTCGGACTAACGCGTGCTAAAGTCCTTCAAACAATCAGTCGGTTTGCAAGAGAAACACGCTGTTGCTCCGCTGCTTCAAAAGCAAATGGGTTTGCCCTGAAGGTTAATACCGGACGGTTGACTTTTACTCCTGATAATGTTTTAAAAAAGGTATGGTCATTGACGTCCACATTTTATTATACCACAGGAGCGGAATCACAATTCTCCGTGTTCAATAGACCGAACTAGTGTCCATCCAGAAATGGTAGATTTTGGTTTCCGGCAAGGCCCGAGTGAGTTTTCAACCACAGGCATAGCGCATTATTTCGAGGATTGAAAACGAGCGAGAACGCCGCCGGGTACCGAAAGATGCCGTTTATGGATGGACACTAACTCGAAAAAAGGGGGAAGAACTTATGGACGAAAAAGAACGCCTCAATGCATTGGATGTGGCCCTGGATAATGAGATGAAGGAACGTGAGTTTTACCTCAAAAACGCCGAAAGGACCAAAAATCCTGTTGGCAAGGCCATGTTCCAGCAGATCGCAGACGAAGAGCTTGAACATTACCAACGGCTTAAGGAGCTTCATGAAAAGTGGAAAGCAGGAGACAAATGGCCTGAGACCGTTCCCTTGAAAGTGAAACAGACGGTCATCAAGGATGTACTGAAAGACGTGCTGCAGAATGTGGATCAAAATGCAGAAAGCGATGACGATGACCTGCAAGCGGTCCGCACAGCTATTGATTTCGAAGCCAAAGGGATTTCATACTATACTAAACTCAGAGATGAGATGACCGACCCCAAAGAGAAGGCTTTTTTTGATCTCCTTGCCAGTATTGAAAATGAACACTATGTTTCTCTGAAAGATACCGAAGAATACCTGTCTGATCCCGCCTCATGGTACACTAAATCAGAGCATCACGGTCTTGACGGGGGATAGGCGGTATTCTTTTTTTTCGTGAGCCCTTAGTCCGGTAGAAGATCATAAAAATAGAGCATGGTATCCGACCGTGTCAAGATTCCGATAATATGACCATCTTCCACAACGGGGAGCCTGCCGATGTCGTGTTTGATCATAAGTCGGGCGGCCTGAGTCGGGCTCTTGCTGGGTGCAATGGTCGTTACCTTGTTGATCATAAACGCTTTTACCGGAGCCTTTAGCTGGGATTCTTTTTTGACTTTCTTGAAATCCCTTCTTGAAATCATGCCCACAAGTTTGTCATTCTCTACGACCGGGAGACCGGTACACCCTTTTTCTCTTAAAATCGAACCCACCGTTTTCATGGGCATATCCGGCGGCACGGTAAAAACAGGGAAAGACATGAGATCACTGATCTGTACGGATACCTGACCATTTCCCCGGATCAGTGACCGAATCGTATCTTCTACAGCATCCGGATTCATTGACTTAAGGATAGCGGATCCGGCAGCCGGATGTCCACCGCCGCCCATGCTCCGCATGATTCCGCCTATATCCAGGCCATCGACATTACTTCGACCGATGACCATGCACTTATTTCGTTCCTTATCCACAAATATGCCAATGGCAGCCTCTACATTCAGAATCTCTCTGTACATATGAACCACAACAGCAAGATTGTCCACATAGTCTTTTAAATCCAGTTTGTTAAAACTGACACTATATCCGCTTACCATATCTCTCTTTGCCGATTGCAACATCCTAAACAGAACGTCTTTTTGTTTTTCGCCATAGGCCGGAAGCAAAAACGAGCGAACGATATTTAGGTCGGCTTTACGTTCAAGAAGGTAACCCGCGGCATATGCATCTTCGGCGGTGGTTGAAGGAAACATAAGGCTGCCGGTATCTTCATACAAGCCTGCCAGAAAAAGAGTGGCCTGTATGGGGGTTATCACTTTCTTTTCCAGTTTTAACTGTCGAATCATGAGGGTAATGTTTGCACCCATGGGCTCCTGGCATTTCCATATGGGGTTTATATCGCCAACGTTGGAATGATGATCCCACAGGATAATCTCTAAATTTTTCTTATTCTTCAGCTTGCGGAGCCTTCCGAGTCGAGCCCAGCTGTTTATGTCCACAACAACGAGACGGTTAACCTGGTCAAGAAGAATATCGTCAAAGGAGGATATGTTAAAGATATCCTTGTGAATGGACAAAAAGGCTTTAACATTTGGATTTACACTTTTCGGAAGGACAGGGATTGCTTCCGGATATAAAATTGTTGCGGCTATTGTCGAAGCCAGCGCGTCAAAATCCGTATTCTTATGTGTCGTCACAATTTGCATATAACGCTCCTGAATTTTTAAAGTCAGCCGTTTTCCCCACGCATCCAAGCATATGGGTCATGCCAAAGCCGTGGTGCGTTACGATCCGTTTAAACCCCTGGTTCTTATTGTCGGGTATTAATGGAAAAACTTTAGAAAATTTGCCAAAAAGGCGGTTGTTAAAATCGATTTAAAATTATTCGTCCAAACCAAAAAGCAGGAACAATTCAAAAACCTTCCAAGCTTTCCGTTTAACTTACTATATTTTAATCAATTTTTCAATGTATAATCCGTATAAAGACAGGGTAAATGCATTTGAATTCCAATACAGGGAGAACGCTCCGCAATGGCGTGTTTCTCTTTACAACCCACTGAAACTTGTGAGAGACCTTTGCAAAACGCCCCCTTTTGCCCAAATCCTGCGCCTGCCTCGTGGAATGCGTAGCCTATTCCTCTGGGGTCAGACTCAAATTTTAATCCTCAAAATACCCAATGTATTCCTGTGGTTAATATTTTCGTCTTCCTTGGCCTTGAACAAAACTGAGCATTTTGCAAAGGTCTCTGTGCTTAAGCACCCGTAAGCCAGAAGCGCGAACAAGGGTATCGATTTGACGGCTAAAGTTAATACCGTGACAAAGTCGAGTATTTTCAGGTGTAATTGTCAACAGCAACAGGTTGTAAACTTAGCGAAAACTATGCTAAAAGGATTTTGGTGTCCCTCAAAAAGGGGGGTAACTTGAATTTTAGCGGCAGTATCCGGTGAGTTGGAGGAATTATGGTGTCTATTTATAAGATTCTTGT
>JAFDEW010000378.1 GCA_019310125.1 Deltaproteobacteria bacterium
AATTGCTTTTGGGAATAAGGCATCGGGTAAACCCCATTTTTTTTGCTTCGGCAATCCGGGTTTCAACATGGCCGATGGCCCTGACTTCCCCGGTCAATCCAACTTCCCCAAAAATAATGGTGCCTTTTAGAATGGGCCGGTCTAAAAAGCTCGACGCAACCGCAGACACGATTCCCATGTCAACAGCGGGTTCAACAATCTTAACGCCTCCGGCAACATTAATAAAGATATCGTGTCCCATTAAATGCATGCCTAATTTTTTTTCCATTACCGCCACCAGCAACGCCACCCGGTTGTGATCAATACCCAGAATGGTTCTTCGAGGGTTTCCGAAGCTGGTGCTGCTGGCAAGGGCCTGTAGTTCGACAAGAATCGGCCTTGTCCCCTCCATGCTGGCCGTAACTACGGATCCCGGTGTATTTTCCGGGCGTTCGGCCAAAAATACCGCCGAAGGGTTGGCCACTTGATTCAGGCCGTCTTCTCTCATCTCAAACACGCCGATTTCATTGGTGGACCCGAATCTGTTCTTAACCGCTCTTAAAATTCTGAACACATGGTCTCGATCCCCTTCAAAATAAAGAACCGTATCCACCATATGTTCCAGAAGCCTGGGACCGGCGATAGCCCCGTCTTTGGTTACGTGTCCCACCAGAAATATAGAGGTTCCGGTCCTTTTGGCCAGGAGCATCAGCCGCATGGCAGACTCCCGAACCTGGCTGACACTCCCCGGAGCGGAGGTCAGGTCCGGACTGAACATGGTCTGAATTGAATCGATCACCATGACATCCGGTTGAACCGAATCTGCCATGGACAAGATCGAATCCATATCGTTTTCGGAAACCACAAGCAAATCAGAGCCGGCGGCAGTCAGTCTCTGGCTTCGGATCCTTATCTGCCGGATGGATTCCTCCCCTGAAACATATAATACTTTGCGCCCGGCTCCGGCAAGACCGTTCATGACTTGCAGCATAAGGGTGGATTTGCCGATCCCCGGGTCTCCGCCGATCAGGATAAGGGTTCCGGAAACAAGCCCCCCTCCCAGGACCCGGTCAAATTCGCTGATTCCGGTCAATAGACGATATTCTTGTTCAAATTTAACAGAACCAATAGGAACCGGTTGTGTTTGAGGAAAAGACAGACTCCGCATGGCCCCTTGACCCGGTTTAACCGCCTTATTTTCTTCAACAAAGCTCTGCCATTCGCCGCAATCAGGACATTTCCCCATCCATTTGGGAGTCTGATAGCCGCATGCCTGGCAGCAAAATACTGTTTTTGAGATTTTTTTTCCCATGCGAAATATACTTTTACCCGAATTTAGGGTGTTAGTAATCGAACCTCTCAAAATTCTATAATTTAATGAAAATACATATAGTTTCTATACTTATATTTTTAACTCGGACATGGAAAAATGGAATGATGGAATATTGGAATAATGATTTAAATAAGATGACATTCCTCTATTTAATTTCTCTCAAGAGGAATTTTACAATAACCCAACTTTCCATTTTCCCAGAACCCAATATTCCAGTGTTCCAATATTCCAACATTCCAATTGTGAGCGAAGCGAACTAACTTGCAATTCAATTCATATCATGTCATTTAGATCTGATCAACCAGAGTCTTTGTGTTAACCCAGGATAAACGAATTTGATTTCAGTGCAGCGTAGCGACGGCGTGTTTCTCTTGGAAACCGACTGACTGTTTGAAGGGCTTTAGCACGCGTTAGCCCGAGACGAATGAAATTATGACTTAAAAAATCAATGGGATAATTTAGCTGCGAACTGTTTTTAACACCTCCGGCGCGACTCGGGCTTACGGGTGCTTAAGCACAAGTTTCAGTCGATTGGAAAGAGATACATGCCGTCGTGGAGCGTTCCCCTGTATTGGGATTCAAATACGTCTGACCTGTGTGTTAAACGATTGACGCTAATATAACTATGATCGACTACCACATCCATACGCTGCTTTGCAATCATGCCCAAGGTTCTATGGAATCTTATATTCGAAGCGCCATCAATCTGGGCATGAGTGAAATATGTTTTTTGGATCATCTGACCGTCCGGGAATCCGAAAAAGGACTTTCAATGGCTCCGGGCGAAATTCCTTATTATTTTCAGGCCATACAGCTTCTAAAGCAACAATACAAAGATGCCATAAGTATCAAAGCCGGCATAGAAATTGATTTTAATCCGGCCCATACAGACCTTTTCCAGGAAATTGTCGGCACATATGCCTTTGATGTTGTGGCATCTGCATTACATTTTCCCGGCGGCATAAATGTTGTCAGCGGGAGTTCCGCCTGGAGACACGGGGAGAACGATACGGATTATGTATATAGTCTGTATTATGAGCATCTTGAAAAAATGCTCGAGTTTAATTATTTCGATGTAATATGCCATATCGACCTGATAAAAAAATTCGGCAGAAAGCCTTCAAGGTCTTTTGATAAAGAATTTAACGAAATATTGTTAAAAATAAAAACAAAGAATCTTTGCGTAGAGATCAATACCAGCGGATATAACCACCCGGTTGGGGAACCCTACCCTTCTTTTGATATGATTACAAAATGCCATGAGCTGGGTATCCGCATGACTCTGGGGTCGGATGCCCATACCCCGGCCCATGTCGGACAACATTATGACCGTGCATTGCCCCTGATTCTTTCAGCCGGATACAAATATTTAACCACATTTACACAGCGCAGGGGCAAAAAGGTCCCAATAACCTAATCCGAGCGTTTCAAATTTTGGAAATGGTTAAAAATAATTATATCTTTAAGGAATTCTATCAGTTTGAATTTCCAAATTTTAAAACCCTTCGGGATTTCCAATTTTACCGCATCTACGGCGTCAGATGCCATCCCGCA
>JAFDEW010000379.1 GCA_019310125.1 Deltaproteobacteria bacterium
GGTAAAGGTCATTGGAACGGCGCGGTTATGGCTGCCGAGGAAATCAACGCCAAAGGGGGCGTCAAAGTCGGTACCCAGCAAATGAAAATCGAACTGGTTAAAGCCGATTCTAATGAATTTTTAAACGTTATGGATGCCACCAATGCCATGGAGAGGCTGTTGTCACGCGACAAGGTTAATTTCGCTATATCATTCCAATATTGGAATGGCTGCGGCGCAATTCCACTTTGATACCCCGCCGCTTGCGGCGGGGAGCTTCATAATTCAGGATTTACCAATTCGCCAAAAAGAAATCTCAACAGATATAATCACTGATCAAGTTTTATCATGCCTGCCACGTAGCTCCGGAAGATGGTACTAGGGTTAAATCGTTCTTGCTTTTATTTAACTGGGATTCGACCCCAATGCAATGCTATTTATACAGCTTCCGGTTTTCAAAGGTCTCAAACTGCTATTTTTACTATTGACATATTTGCAAAGGTATGGCATTATATGCAGTATAATATTAACATATAATGTAATAATTAATAGGTTAATTATTACACAAAGAGTGTTGATGATAATTAAACGAAAAATCGAATCAGAATTATTACGCTGGAAAAACGCTGAAAACAGGAAACCTGTTATTTTGCGAGGAGCCAGACAGGTCGGAAAAACATTTATTGTTAACCAATTTGCCGCAAATTATGAGCATTTTATAGATGTAAACCTTGAAAGGCCAAGAGACCGTGAGCTTTTTGCAAATTTTAATACCGGCCGGGAGCTTGTAGAGCAAATTTTGCTGTATAAAGGTCTTAAGGTAAATATAAAAAACACACTTTTATTTATTGATGAAATTCAGCATTCCGCCGAAGCAATAAGAGCACTCAGATATCTATATGAAGATGTAAAAGAGTTAAGTGTTATTGCTGCAGGTTCACTCCTTGAGGTATTTTCAAAGCGGGAGGGTTTTTCCTTTCCTGTGGGCAGGGTTAAAAACCTTTTTTTATACCCTGTAAACTATCTGGAATATCTAAAGGCCAATAATCCACCTCTTGCTGAAAAATTATTGAACATGGATTTATTAAAAGAAACAACGACCCATGACTTGCTGCTTAGACAATTTAACGAGTATGCATTTGTGGGAGGAATGCCGGAAGCCCTTGCAGTTTACCTGAAAACCGGATCATACTCAATGTTAAAGGAAATATATGATGCAATTTTCATGGGATATATTGAAGATGTTGAAAAATATTCAAACATTGCAAAAGCAAAATATTTAACACATACCATTGACCGGGCACCTCTTTATGCCGGCGAAAGAATTACCTATGAAAAATTTGGTGAGTCCTCATTTAGATCAAGAGAGATTAAAGAGGCTTTCGATGTTCTTGAACGAGCATTGATTATCTGTCGTGCCAGACCGTCAACATCGACACAAATTCCTATTATAGAAAAAATGAGAAAAGCACCGAAACTTTTTTTTCTTGATGTTGGACTAACCAATTATCGGATAGGATTCAAGGAGTTCTTCAGCAGCAAAACATCCCTTGACAATGTATATCGGGGAAAAATATCAGAGCAGGTTGTGGCACAGGAAATCATCTCACAAACATATACTTACCCGTCACTCAACTTCTGGATTCGGGATAAAGGTGCTGCTGAAATAGACTTTCTTTATCCTTTCAAGGAATTTGTCATACCTATTGAAGTTAAGACAGGAAAGGCAGGTAAGCTAAGATCGTTAAATCTGTTCATGGAAAAAAGTAAACACCCTTATGCGGTTCGCATATATTCCGGAAAAAGCAGGATTGACCAAATAAAACTTCCTTCAGGAAAAAGCTTTTATCTTTATTCGATGCCTTATTATCTATTACCAAGACTTGATGAAGCAATTAACCAATTTATAACACAATCACCATAATCCCTATAATTTTGGTTCTCTCTAACTGTTGTCTGAACGAAAACTCTTATTTTATCATTAAAAAATCTGCCATCTGCCGACATTTAAAATTCTTTTGCCCTTGTATTTGATTGGGTGCATTACCAGTTTGTTAATTGCTATCCAAGACTTTTTGGTGTCAGGTGTCAGGTTTCAGGTATCAGCTAATTCGTTTCTTACTCCTGACACCTGAAACCTGACACCTGATTGCAAGGCTTTCGCTCAAAAAATGAATAAGTTAATGTGTGAAATCCATTTTAACAAATCGGTAATGCTCCCATTTGATTTACTTCATACTCGTGGATGTTTGGCCGACCACATTTCCGTTTCAGGAGTGGCAGTTTAAAATAAATTTTCAAATATTTTGGAAATCCTATTTATGACAGGTTCCGGTGTTTACGGTGCAATGATTTACAGATTACAATTGACTGCCATCAAGCATTTATTCGCCTTCGCCGAAATACCCTGCCGATTGTTGGAGTAAAACGGAAATCCCGCACAGCGGGGCTGCAGGGATGAACGGCAAGGTGAACCGCACGACCTGTCTCGACGAAGTCTTGACGAAGTCGGAAGCTCATCAGAGCGAAGGCGGGTTAATTTCGCTATATCATTCCAATATTGGAATGGCTACGGCGCAATTCCACTTTGATACCCCGCCGCTTGCGGCGGGGAGCTTCATAATTCAGGATTTACCAATTCGCCAAAAAGAAATCTCAACAGATATAATCACTGATCAAGAGTAACCCCAATATCCCAGCATTACCGATTTGCTAAAACTGTAAAACTGTGGAGCGTCCCCAATGCACATTTACTTTGTCCTTGACTTATCATGCATTCGTGCTATCTTAAATTACAATATTACCTAAAATCTGCAATTGCCTATTTGGCCGCAGCTTCAAGGCGCAGGGTGTGCTGCCGTA
>JAFDEW010000380.1 GCA_019310125.1 Deltaproteobacteria bacterium
GCACAGTTCCCTTTACGGCAAACACATTCTCATTGCAAACGCGGGGAAGTCTTGTCCGGGGGACGCCTGTGCCGACCGGCAGATTGTCCCCCACCTGATCGATCTGGAAAAATCTCGGTACCACATTTCCCGGAATGCCATTGCGGTCCATGATCTCAGCCAATTGTTCCGTCAAACCCCCTGGGCCGGGGCGCAGTGGGATGCGTTCATTCAACATTACCGCAGCGCCGGTCGAATGTGGACGATCCGGGGGTCGCTGGCGGATCGGGTGGCCCGCAAGGTCCGCGCCAAGGCCGCGCGAAAGCGCAGGAAGGACTTGGCGCGAAGTTCATCGCAATCAAGGTAACACTTTCTCGTCATAAAAAGAAAAAGTGTTATGGGATCAAAGCAATTTACTCAGAAACAGAAGTTAAAGATTTTTTTTAACTTTAAAAATTATCTTTTGAGCATATATAATCGGCAAAGCTGCGGCTCAAACCATTACAACACCGGTTGAAAAGTCCTGAACAGATGCTTGTTATTGAATACATAATCTCACAATAACTCTAACGATAAAATTTATCAACAATCACAACTGCCTTGAGCGGATTGATGATTTGATAAAAATGGTGAATGATCTTTTTCTGATTTCCCGTTTTGACGCAAAAAAATATGAGCTTAACCTCAGCCGCATAAATCTTGCCGATTTATTAGGGGAGATGTATGATTTTTTTCTGCCCATTGCACAGGAAAAAAACATTCATTTTGTCATTGAACGATGTGATACGGTATTCGCTTCCGTGGACAGGCACAAGATCCTTCAGCTGCTGAGCAACCTTATGGATAATGCGGTAAAGTTTACTCCTGAGAACCAATCCATAACCCTGTTCTTAATCCAACACAGCCATGAAGCCGAGTTGAAGGTTAGTGACAGCGGCATGGGCATTCCTGAAAACGACCTTGAGAACATATTTAAACGTTTTTATCAGGTTGATCCGTCACGCTCGGGCGACGACCGCGGCGCAGGGCTGGGCCTGCATATATGCAAAAGGATTGCGGAGGTTCACGGGGGATCCATTGCGGCCACAAGGAACAAAACAAAAGGGGCAACATTTACCGTAAGGTTGCCTTTGAACCAAAAACCGCAATGTCAAAATGATTTTTGAAAGTCTCCGGAAACTGAAATATGGGGCAGATTCTTTCCATATTCCGGTGGAGGGGGTGTAAATCAAGATTGTTGGTTATTGAGTTCAATCGTAAGGTGTCAGTGTTCAGGTTTCGGGTTTCAGCTCTTCAAGTTTCTTGATCCTGACACCTGAAACCTGACACCTTTTCTCCAAAGCTAAATACGTAGCGCGGACGAACATGGATTTTCATATTGCCAACAGCCGTGACTTACATCCCGGTGGAGGTTGGATGAAAGATGGCGATTGACACCCCGAGTTGCCTCTGATATTCAAACCTAATTAAGTAGTCGAATAGTTGAGTAGTTAACCGGTTAAATTAAGGAGGATTATTTTTGGAAACAACACGAAAAGCAACCTTAAAGCGTTTTTTGATGAGTTTGATAGTCGTTGTCATGATGTTCGGTGGTCTTGAATCGGTAGCTGCCGAAGTCAACCGGGTTGCGATAGTGCCCTTTAAAGTCAATGCTGAAAAGGATTTGTCGTTTTTAAGAGACGGCATTGTGGATATGCTTACCTCGAGGCTTTCCGTAGAAGACAAGGTAGTCGTATTATGCCGTGAAGAGATCGCCAAGGTATTAAAAACGGTTTCACCCCCGATCAATGAAAGCAAGGCGCGGGAAATCGGAAGCAAGCTGGGTGTGGATTACGTGCTTTTCGGCAGTCTTACGGTTTTCGGAGAAAGCGTGAGTATGGATGCCAAAATGGTGGATGTTTCGGGAACCCAACCGGTTTTGACTTTTTTCAACCAGAGCCAGGGAATGGACCAGGTCATCCCCAAAATCAACCTTTTTGCCACGGATATCAATGAAAAAGTGTTTGGCCGGGCCATGCCGTCGCAAAAAGTTGTTGCCACGCCCCAGACTAAACAGACCCAAACCCCACAAGATCAAACCCCGGAATATCAAACCGATGTTCGAACGCACCCGGAAAAATTGTTTGTCGGCGGATTTCAAGACGTTGATACGCAGGAACCCCAACAACCCGCCCCCGGTTTAGGATTTTTGGCTACCCAAGAGGCCCGCAGCAAATCAGCTCAATTTTGGAGCAGCAGAAATATCAAGCACCGCATAATCGGTATTGCCATAGGAGATATCGACAGCGACGGCAACCCGGAAACCATTATTCTATCAGAGCATGCTGTGGAGGCCTACCGGTTGCACAAAAAGCGGTTTCTAAAAGTAAAGATTCTTGCAGAGCATCATCTTGATAATTTTATCGGTGTTGATGTGGCAGATATCAACGCCAACGGGACCCCGGAAATTTTTGTAACCAGTTTGAATCCCCACAAAAACATGGTCAGTTCATTCGTACTGGAATTCGACGGACAGAACTATACCGAGATTGTCACCAACAGCCGCTGGCACTTGAGGGTGGTTGACCACCCGTTGCGGGGCAAAATTCTGCTCGGGCAGCGGCATGAAGGTTCCGATCCTTTTTCCGGCCAAGTCTATGAAATGGTCTGGGAAAATTCCGAATACGTGCCTGTGAATAAAATTATGCATGGCCGGCGGACCAATGTAATGGGCTTTGCCTATGGAAACGCTATGAACGAAGATGTGGATGTGGCCGTGGCATACGATAATCTTGATTATCTGCGGATATTCAACCCAACAGGAAAAGAGAGATGGAAAGACGGTGAACATTCCGGGGGAGGGGCGGAATATTTCATTGTTTCCGAAGGAAGCGCTGCAGAAATTTCAGAGAACGCCTACTATCCTGCGCGTATCCTTATCCGGGATATTACCGGGGATGGAAAAAATGAAGTGATTACGGTTAAGAATCACCGGCTCAGCGAGCTGCTTTCATACCGAAAATTTACCCACGGTGAAATCGAAATCCGTTCCTGGAACGGAATCGGGCTTTCGGTTCTGTGGAGAACCCGCAAGCTGAAAGGCTATTTCAGTGATTTTGCCATCGGAGATTTCGACAATGACGGGAATGAGGAACTGGTCGCTGCTCTGGTCATCCAACCCGGGTTAATAGCAATGACATCCCCCAGAAGCAAGGTGATTGCGTATG
>JAFDEW010000381.1 GCA_019310125.1 Deltaproteobacteria bacterium
AAAATTCCGGCTGACAGAAAGTTCAGGTTCGGCGAAGACGTCTTTGATGCCGCCCATATGATAAGATCTATGGAACACTTTCTGGATTTTATTCAAACCAAACCGTCAATACAGGATCTGAAAGAATTTATTCATTTAAAGTACCTGGTTTACCGGTCTGTGGGCAACGGCAACCCGGGACAGGTTTTTTTTACAGGTTATTACGAACCTTCTTTAGAAGGAAGTTTGGAACAAAGCACTGAGTACCGGTTCCCAATTTACGCCCGCCCCGAAGACCTTACGACGATTAATCTTTCCTTGTTTCGACCGGAATTTAAGGGAAAAAAAATTATTGGCAGATATACCGACCAAACAGTCGTGCCCTATTATGACCGCAACGACATAGATTATAAGGGGATGCTTGAGGGAAAGACTCGAGAGATTGCCTGGCTTAAAGACCCAATTGACCTCTTCTTTTTGCAAATCCAGGGTTCCGGGAAAATTAATCTTAATAACGACGAAACCCTTCACGTCCATTATCATACCACAAACGGCCATCCGTATCGGAGTATCGGCAAGCTGCTTATCGACACCGACAAAATACCTCGCGAGGAAATGTCTATGCAAAAGATTCGTGCTTATTTGAACGACCATCCCGAAGAGGTTGAAACCATCTTGAATTATAACCCAAGTTATGTATTTTTTAAAATCGAAGAAGACGGTCCCCTCGGCTACCTGGAAGTTAAATTGACGCCGGGCCGATCAATTGCTTTGGACCGACGTCTGTTCCCTCGAGCCGGACTGGCCTTTATCCAAACTCAAAAGCCTTTAATAAATGGTAGCGGGAAAATTGACGAATGGTCGGAGTTTTCTCGATTTGTTCTGAATCAGGACACCGGCGGGGCAATCAATGGACCGGGTCGGGCGGATTTGTTCTGGGGTGATGGAACCTATGCGGAAATAGCGGCCGGTCATATGCAGCACCATGGCACACTCTATTTTCTTGTACTAAAACCGGATGCACCCGAATAGTTTTTATTGTTTTAGTTGTGAAATTTATGCATTTTATGTGTAAAAATCATCACTTAAAAAAGTGTGAAGTGATCTAAAGTGATCTAAAATGCCTTAAGTTGAGGAAAGCGCTTTCAGCGCAAATCAGTTTTTATTTAAACTGATAGTGCCAAAGGCACATACATTAATCCGCCAAAAGTCGGTGGCGGGTTAATTTTAGCTCACTTTAGTTCACTTCAAATTTTAGTCACTTTCCAGGTTTATCCGGGTCAGTGCAAACGCATTTGATTTCGGCGTAGCGCAGCGACGGCGTGTTTCTCTTGGAAACCGACTGACTGTTTGAAGTGCATTAGCACGCGTTAGACCGAGCCGAATGAAATTATGACTTAAAAAATCATTAGAATAGATTAGTTAGAAATTTTTGTTAATGACTCAGGCGCGGCTCGGGCTTACGGGTGCTTAAGCACAAGTTTCAGTCGGTTGGAAAGAGATACATGCCGTCGTGGAGCGTTCCCCCTTTATTGGAATTCAAATGCGTTTTCCCTGTTATCCGGGTGAGTTGTTCTTGACTCTTTTTCATAAAACCACTACTTATTGATACCTTATCAATTTTGATTAATTTTTTATAACCATTTAGGAGTTATATATGTTTGGCATCGGCATGCCGGAAATGCTATTGATTCTGGCCATCGCACTGATTGTTATTGGACCCAAAAAACTTCCGGATCTTGCGAAATCTCTGGGACGGGCTTTTGCCGAATTTAGGCGAGCAACATCCGAATTAAAAGAAACTTTTGAAATCGATGATGAATTAAAAGAGGTTAAATCCACCTTTGATCATGTGGGCAAAGAGGTTAAGGAAGCTATGGAAGTAACCGTCGATGCCGGACCCGCGGATCAAAAGGTTTCTACGGATTTTGATAAAGAAAAAAATGAAAAAAAATCGGAAAATAAAGATTCAGAAAGTCCAGTAAGTCATGGGTGAACAAGAAAAAATCCCGTTTACCGAACACTTGGAAGAGCTCAGAAAACGTCTAATTGTTTGTTTCATAGCCGTGGGTGTGGGTTTTGTTTTGTCATACGGCTTTAAAGAAAAATTGTTTCAAATTTTAACTCGTCCCCTGATACGCGTCATGCAAACCGGCGATAAACTTATCTTCACCGGTCTTCCCGAAGCGTTCTTTACTTACTTGAAAGTCGCATTTCTTTCCGGTATCATTTTGGCCGCCCCGGTAATTTTCTATCAGTTCTGGATGTTTGTCGCCCCCGGACTCTATGATAAAGAAAAGCGGCTCATGGTTCCCGTAGTGGTTTTATCCACGGTTTTCTTTGTTGGCGGTGCATTTTTCGGATATTTTATTGTATTTCCGTACGGCTTTAAGTTTTTTTTAGGATTTGCCTCTGAAACCATACGGCCCCTTCCCTCCATGCGGGAGTATTTGGGTTTTGCCTCAAAATTGTTACTTGCTTTTGGAGTTGTTTTTGAACTTCCTTTGATTATTACTCTTCTTGCCAAACTGGGTATGGTCTCCGTAAGCTTTTTAAAAAAAAACAGAAAGTATGCGCTGTTGTTGTTTTTTATAGGTGCAGCCATCTTAACGCCTCCGGATGTTGTGACGCAGATGATGATGGCGTTGCCCTTAATATTGCTGTATGAAATAAGTATTGTCGGCGCCAGAATTTTCGGAAAGAAGAACTCTGAAGAGGAAGATGATAACGATGATAAATAGTGCCTGAACGAAAACTGTCTTTTCCGCCAATATCTGCGTCAGACTCAAATTTTAATCCTCGAAATACTCAATGTATGTCTGTGGTTAAAATTTTCGTCTTCCTTGAT
>JAFDEW010000085.1 GCA_019310125.1 Deltaproteobacteria bacterium
CTGACAAACTTTTCAAAACGCTCCTGGCGATCCGTTGTTTTTTCGAAGGATCGATTACATACGTTGTTTATCAAATGGAAAGAACGAAGGAGAAAATCAAAAAAAAGTTCAAAAATAAAAAAAGAACTTGCTGTTGAAAAAAAGGGGGAAATAAAAATCAAAGCTCCCCGACCCAAATCTATAAAAGAAGCTCCGGTTCCTCGACAGGAAGTATTCGAGTTCATGCGTTCTGAACCCGGATTTAGACTGCCTTCTATAAATCTTTTGGATGATTCCAAGGAAAAGCCTTCTTCTGCTGATGAGGAAAATTTGAGGATGCAGTCAAAACTCCTTGAAAAAAAACTTGACGATTTTAGTGTCAAGGGAAAGGTGGTGGCCGTATCGCCCGGCCCTGTTATTACCACCTATGAATATGAACCGGCTCCGGGCGTAAAAATTAATAAAATAGTAAACCTGACCGACGACCTTGCTTTGGCGCTTCGTGCCATAAGTATCCGGATCGTAGCCCCGATTCCCGGAAAAGCGGTGATTGGAATTGAACTCCCCAATACCGTCAGAGAGCTTGTAAAATTCAAAGGAATTGCCGCCTCAAGTGTTTTCGAAAAATCAAAATCAAGGCTTACGATCTGCCTCGGCAAAAGCATCGTCGGGGATCCTGTGGTGGCGGAGCTGGACAAAATGCCGCATCTTTTAATTGCCGGCGCCACCGGAACCGGTAAGAGCGTGGCCTTAAATGCCATGATTTGCAGCCTGTTATACAAATCCACGCCCGATGAAGTAAAGCTGATTATGATCGATCCAAAAAGAATCGAACTTTCAGATTATGATGGGATTCCCCATCTTATTACTCCTGTGGTAACAGATGTAAGAAAAGCAACCAATGCCCTATTCTGGACGGTTCGAGAAATGGAAACAAGATATGAGTTGCTCTCGGAAAAGAAAGCAAGAAACATACGGCAGTATAACCAGAAGATAGATCAGGAAAATGCAACCAAACAAGGCGAAGTTTTGAAAAAACTGCCGTATATTGTTGTTATCATCGACGAGCTTGCCGATCTTATGTTGGCGTCATCACGGGACGTGGAGGTTGCGTTGACACGTCTTGCCCAGATGGCCAGGGCTGCGGGTATTCATTTGATACTTGCCACCCAAAGGCCTTCCGTGGATGTTTTGACCGGAATTATTAAGGCTAATTTTCCGACTCGTCTTACTTTCCAGGTTTCTTCAAGGACCGATTCAAGGACCATCATCGATAGTAATGGGGCTGAGAACCTGTTGGGAAACGGAGATATGCTTTTTCTTCCTCCGGGCACGGCAAAGCTCCAGCGAATTCACGGGGCGTTCATATCAGAAGCGGAGCTATCGAGGATCATTGAATTTTTAAAAGCTCAAAAGACGCCGGAATACAATAAAGCCGTGGTTAAATCACCGCCAAAGGGGGAAGACGACTCCGAGACCCTGGAGTATGATGACAGATATGATGATGCCGTGGCACTCATTACAAAATCAAGGCAGGCATCCATATCCATGATTCAGCGCCATTTGCGCATTGGATACAACCGGGCAGCCCGCATTATTGAGGTAATGGAGAAAGAAGGAATCGTAGGCCCTTCGGACGGCGCCAAACCCAGGCAAGTTCTGGTTAAAGGGTATGATGATATTCCTTAGAAGTGGTTTCAAAACCTCCCCTCAGGCCCAATTTCTGTGTTGGACCGAGGGATTCAATACTCGAAATACTACATATATTCCTGCGTTTGAATCCCTCGCCCCGCCTTGACTTTGAACCTGATTGAAGGTTTTGAAACCACTTCTATATAGTGTCTATCCATAAACCGCATCTTTCGGCCCCCGGCGGCGTTCTCGCTCGTTTTCAATCCTCGAAATAGCTCGCTATGCCTGTCGGAGATCCCGTGATGTTTTCGGGGAGGTTGAAAACTCGCTCGGGCCTTGCCGGAAACCAAAATCTACCATTTATGGATGCACGCTATATGGAATAACGGAAAATCTCCCTGCCCGCTACAGTGGGTATTGCTTTTGTAGTCGGACAGGAAGATTTTTAGTAGTATTAGACACCTTCAAGACAGTTCATGAGATATCCGGGTGGGTTAATCCCAACTAAAAATGATGTACCCACCGGAGATTCAACCGAAAGCCTTCCGGTCGATTCTCTGCCGCTGTTTCGAAATAGGTGTTAACGAAAAGATGGTTGTCCTGGGAAAAATGGTATACCCCTCCCGGACCTATGGCGAACACCTGTTCCTTGGAATCTGATACATCGTTGCCGTCCACCTCAGTATCCGTGATCTGCTTGAGGTAGTAGCCGTTTATTCCCAAACGCAGCCGCTTTGGCAGCACCTCATAGGCTGTTGCAAAATTCAGGTGGATGGCCTGACCGGCCTGGATGTCGTCGGTCGCTCCGGAGTTCCTGGTGTTGGGGTCATCGTTTTTATCGTTCCAGAGGTAGTGCAGCCGCCAGGAAGCGGTCCATTTCGGGGTAATAAACAGGGTTGCCGCCCAGTACGGGTTAAAGGAGAAAAAATTGCTGCCCGGATTGAGTTCTTTATCATCGTCATATTTGCCGGTGGGAAAAATCAACTGGAACTCGATACGGTGCATGAAGATGGGCCCGTTTTTGCCCATGATGGGGTCCCACTGGATATAGGGCCCAACAAGAATGTCGCCGAACCCTGATCCGTTATCTTCAAGGGGAATCGGAAGATCCAGATCCAGATCGAGCGAGACATAGGGCACAATTACGTCGAGGCCCCATTTCCCGCCAAAGAGCACTGCCTGGTTCGACTGATAGAGGAATTGAGAGAGACTGATCCAGGCTTCCAAGTCCTCATCGGCGGCGGAAGGCAGGAGACCATCCCCGTCAGAGTCTTTAAAGTCATCGGAACTCCAGTACTGGACATATTGCGTGAAGTAAAACCCGGGGCCGGCAGGGGGGCCGCCGTCCAGAAAACTCGTAAATCCCAAATTCACTGACGGCAACTCATAGCCGTATGCGGCAGGTGATTTTACCAAGGATAGAGAAACGCCGATTATCATAATGACCGCTATCAGAAATAATTGTTTGAACAAATGATTATATCTCATATACCCTCCTTCCTTAATTGTCTGTTGCGTTTAAAAACCATATCATTCGTTTTCAGCATACCCGGTGATTCATTTAACCGGTTTGTTTTTGGCGGCTTCGATGAGTTCAAGCAAAGTCGAAATTTTCTCTTTTGGCTTTTGACTGAAACAGCGTTCCCAATCATCAGGTGTCAAGCGTTTGCGGATATACTCCTCCACAGGGAAATAAGGATGCCAGCAATTAATAACGCGAGAACAAGGCAATTCTCCGGCTTCTTTCAGGCAATACGCAAAGGTAACCTGTCCCCCCAGTTTCGGACATCTGATTTCCATGTGCTCGGGCATAATTTATTATCCTTTGTTTCCGACTCTATTCCGGTTCGCACTAGGGTTTTGGAAATCCTTCGATACTCTTCAGTGCTTTTTGAAGCTCTTCTTCCGGAAGTTCATATTTTTTCAAGTTACCCGAAAGGAACGCATCATAGGCTGCAAGGTCCACAAGCCCATGGCCGCTCCAGTTAAACAGGATTGTTTTTTCTTTGCCTTCTTCTTTGGCTTTTTGCGCTTCCTGAACCACCGCTGCAATCGCATGGTTGGTTTCCGGTGCCGGGATAAACCCTTCGGTGCGGGCCCAATTAATCCCGGCGGTAAATGTTTCTATCTGGTCTAAAGCCCGGGCTTCAATAATTTCCTCTTTCAGCAAGTGGCTCAAAATAGGAGCCATCCCGTGATATCTTAAGCCTCCGGCATGTATAGGGGCCGGCACAAAACCATGTCCCAGAGTATGCATGGGGAGCAAAGGAGTGGTCATTGCGGTATCGCCAAAATCATAGGCAAAAGGGCCGCGTGTCATGGTTGGACATGACGTTGGCTCAGCGGCAACAATGGAAATTTGCTTGCCATGGATTTTATCTCGAGCAAAAGGAAGACACAGGCCGGCAAAATTACTCCCGCCACCGGCGCACCCCATAACGATATCAGGATAATCACCGATTTTTTCTAATTGTTTTTGCGCTTCCAGGCCAATAATGGTTTGATGCAAAAGAACGTGGTTTAATACGCTCCCCAGAGAATAGCGAGCATCTTTATCACCCACCGCGTCTTCTATGGCTTCACTGATTGCCATCCCAAGACTTCCGGGTGAATCCGGATATTCATCAAGAATGTTTCTTCCTG
This sequence comes from Deltaproteobacteria bacterium, assembly GCA_019310125.1. Classification (GTDB taxonomy): domain Bacteria; phylum Desulfobacterota; class Desulfobacteria; order Desulfobacterales; family UBA11574; genus S5133MH16. Next base: position 4,255 of record JAFDEW010000085.1, read on the forward strand.
CTTGCGTTAAATTACTTGGACTCGGGATACAATCCGCACCCCACGTCATCATCATGAGCCGGCGATACGGTTTTTGTTCATAGCTTATTTTTACCATAAAGACCCGGCATTCAAGGCCGAACATCTGACAGGCCATGCTCAACGCACTGCCCCACTGTCCGGCACCGGTTTCCGTTGACAGCCGTTTTATTCCGAAAGCTTTATTGTAATAGGCTTGAGCAATTGCGGTGTTGGGCTTATGGGAACCCGGAGGGCTTACCCCTTCGTTCTTGTAATAAATTTTAACCGGGGCATCCAGCAGCTTTTCGAAATTCCGTGCCCGGTATAAGGGGGAGGGGCGCCACAGGCATAACTTATCCAGAACCGGTTCAGGGATGTCAATCCAACGCTCGGTCGAAACCTCTTGCTCGATCAAATTCATCGGAAATACCGGAGCCAGGTCATCCGGCCCTACGGGTTGCCCTGTCCCCGGATGTAGCGGCGGACTCATTGGAGTGGGCAGGTCCGCCACGATGTTGTACCATTGCCTGGGCATTTCACTTTCATTTAAAAACACCTTGGTCTGTTTCATATTATTTTCTCCTTTCCAGTTAAAAAAAACCATGGAGAAAACCCCATGGCGCGTTTACAAAATAAAAAAGCCATGGGAAGTTTCTCCTTACCCACAGCTTATTATAATTCCAAAAATATTAAATATGTGTAGGCAGGCTCACTTTAAAACCTGCCACCACCAAAATAGCGATATTCTATTTTTTTTAGCACTCAAAATTGATCCCTCTTTATTAACAACAGCGAATTCCATACAACAAAGATACGATCGTGTCAAGTTAGAATTCCATTAAAATTATCGGGTTGGCTTATTCTGGCTTCATTACCAGTTTTTCCAATATCTCATCATATCGATCAATTAGATTTTCCCAGGCAAAACAGCTCATAGCTGCGGAGAGATTTTGGCATTTTATTTTAAATTTCGGATAATTTAAAATAAAAAAGCAGAGTTTTTCAACCAGCTCATTCTGGTCTTGGTAGAGAAAATCATCATGGAAAGCCTTTGGGATGATTTCCGGGTACGAGAGCCGGTCAGGTAAAAGAGGGATACAACCGTAACGGATCGCTTCAATCACAGAAATACCGAAGTTCTCCTGGTTTGCGGTGCTGATGACGATTGTTCCCTGAAGAAGCCATTCACGGTATTTTTCTCCGGATGCTACATAACCATACCAGACCACCCGATTTTGATAACGTTCCTTGGCCGCAATAAATTCTTTTGGGACCATCTGAAAGTTTTCTCCGAGCAGCGCAAGTCGGAAATCCAGCCCCCGTTCCAGAACCGCATCAAGCGCATCAAAAAAATCCTTGGGATTTTTATCAAACTCCCATCGATGATTCCAGATGATCAGCGGGGGCAAGTTTGCCGGCGGCGTGGGACGGGCCCACTTTTCTTGAGCCGGAAAACAGCACCCCGGATAGAGGACATCGGCTTTATTACGTATTTCATCGATCACCCATTTGGGCCGGTATTCGGGCATTAAATTTAAGAAATCGGGAAGCTTCTCGAAAAAAGCATTAAAATGAGTATGAGAATTAAAAAGAACCTGATCCGCGGCCAATGCGGTGGTGATGTCGGTGAAACCAAACTGGAAATCCATGCGTTCGCCGGGCGCGAGCGGATAGGTCAGCTGATTTTCGTGGAAATAGACCAGTGAGGGAAGGGGAGAGCGCCTCCAAAGCGATGTAAGGTCCGACAGGCTCATGAGATCTGTGGTGATTAACCCGTGATAGTCCTTGAGAGAAGGGATCTTTTTTGCAAAGTATAAAGCGGCTCCCCGCATTCGCCACTTCCAAAAACGGGCGGGCAGGGTAACCAGCTCAATGTTGTGTCGAGAGTGTGAAACCAGACCTTGGGCAAAAGCTTTGTGTGATCCGCCGAAGAAAGGTTCTAAAAATAGAAATCTCAAATGATTCTCTACAGGCTAAAACGGTTCATTTAAGGTATTTGTTTACGGAGAAGCAAACCCCGTGAACACGTACCATTTAAGGACTAAAAAACAAATTCAAAGGCAAGACAAATCCCTTTGTTCTTAACATCCGCCGAAAGGTTAATTTTAGTGTTATTTTTCAATGTTTCGATAAATCTGCCGGTTTGTTTCCGATTGTATTTGTGTGCGCTGGTTACGGCACCGTATATGTTACCGGCATAAAAACCGAACTCAACAAAAGCGATGACGCCGCCAAGTGCATTGTTATCATCATCAAAAGACTCATACGCCGCATACATCAGACCGCCGTTTAGCAAAAAAGCGATCAGAGCATCCTGGTATCTTTCACAGTATAGATATCCCGCACCGGGAATTATGGACAAAAAGCCTGCCAGGTGGGGGTCTTTTCTATGAATGGATCTTTCCTTGTTCAGTTCATGGGTCAGCCGTTCAAGTCGGTACTTATTTTTGTTTTTAGCACTTATTTTTGAGAAATAGCGCCGTGCTTCTTCCCAGGAAGCCGTTTCAATATAGATCCACCCTATCCTGTAGTAGGCTTCATCCCTTACCTCTTCATCATGGGTTATCATAATCAGATTGTTAAGATTGATAAGGGCAGGGCCGAAGGCGTATTGTTTGACATGGGCTTCACTAATCATGAAATATGATTTTACAGAAAGATCGGTATCAACATATCGATCGATCAGGGCGTTGAAAGAAGTTACGGCCTCTTTGAAATGCCCGCCAAGGTAATACGACATGCCGATCCGGTACATTGCCGTCTCTACCTTCTGATCCTTGGGGAAGAAATAGATAAACCGATTGTATTCAGCCACCGCCGTTAAATAGTCTTTTTTGGAAAAATAGTGTTCTGCAAAATTAAACTGTTTGTCCGGACTTATTATAATAGAAGATTTGATATCCGGCTCAGTCATGGATCCGGCAACACACTGAGAAAAGGGGATAAGAAGAAAAAATATGATAAAGAAAATAAAAAATAGATAAACAAAGCCATTGGTTCGGATGTGCATAATTAAGCGTCTCGGAATTTCTGCGACTTATCGAAGATACAAGTTTTTTAATGAGAACCTGTTTGTGCCATTGGAATGGAATGCTGGAGTATTGGAAATAAAAGCGGAAAACAATCCATTTTATTTAAATTGTAAAAAAACTCCTTAAAACCCATTATTCCATCATTCCATTATTCCAATTGGGGCGAAGCCCCAAGTTTTTTCTGCTGCCACCAGAAATCGTTATTGTTTACCGGATCAAAGCTTAGCTTTTCACCATTTATCAGGACCTGGGGCGATACTTTTGTCTCGTCTCTGCCGCAACGCATCAGGCGGTCACTACACATAATCCAGCCCAAAAAAGTGCCGTGTTTTTTTAATGCCTCCATACAATATTGGGAGCATGAGGGATGCATGGGGCAGCGGTTGCCGTCAGCCCCTGAAATGTAGTTTCTGTAAAATTTTATCGGATAAGAAACAGGGTCCGCCTGCTTTTCCGCTGTTCCCAATGACGGGTTATTCATTTTTGTAACGGTTGCCTTGTGTTCGGCAAAACAAGTACTCCAATACATGCATAGAATTATAAAAAAAATAATAAAATAAGGTTTTTTAATCATTGCTTACTGTTGATGGCTTCGTAAAAAGTCTGATTTAGACGGTTTCGTAAAAAGTTCAAATTCAAGGCGTGCAAATTTTGTAATCATGAGGAGTGCTTATCCTGCGTTGAATGATTGCGAGACCTTTGAAAAACACCCCCTTTTGCCCAATCCCGGCGTCAGGCTCAAATTTTAATCCTCAAAATACTAAATGTATTCCTGTGGTTAAAATTTTCGCCTTCCTTGGCCTTGAACAAAAATGAACATTTTTCAAAGGTCTCATTACGAAATGCAGCACAACGCAGAAGTTGGACTTTTTACGAAACCGTCACTGTTGCGTAACCCGTATGACCTCTTCTATTGTAGAAATGCCCCTTAAAACTTTTTGGATGCCGTCCTGGCGAAGGGTAACCATATTCAGATTCAACGCCGCATCCTTTATCCGGCCTGAATCATAGGCTGTAAGTATCAGGCTTTTTAAACTGGAGTCCAAAAGCATTATTTCAAAAATTCCCATACGTCCCTTGTATCCCGTACGAAAACAGTTTTCACATCCCTCCGCCCGGTAGATGGTCGCTTCGTGGAATTGATCCGGTGTAATTCCTATGCTTTCCAGAGTCGACTTGTCGGGTGTATAAGGCTGTTTACAATCTTTGCAAAGAACCCGGATAAGTCTCTGGGCAACCACAGCTAAGACCGATGATGAAATTAAAAAAGGTTCAACTCCGATATCAACAAGGCGTGTAATGGCGCTTGCAGAATCGTTTGTATGAAGTGTGGAAAAAACAAGATGTCCTGTCAGTGCCGACTGAACCGCTATTTCCGCTGTTTCCCGATCCCGTATTTCGCCGACCAGAATAACGTCCGGGTCCTGCCTGACAATGGATCTCAGGCCGTTGGCAAAGGTTAAGTTTATTTTTGGATTGACCTGTATCTGGCTGATTCCTTTGATCTGGTATTCAACGGGGTCTTCAATGGTAATAATATTTATGTCGGGTATATTGATGGATGATAAAATGGCATAGAGTGTCGTTGTCTTGCCGCTTCCGGTGGGACCGGTGACAAGTATGATGCCGTTCGGCGATCTGACAAGGTTTGCAAGCACATCAAGCTTGTCAGAGGCAAGGCCCAGATCCGAAAGTGAAATCAAAGAACCTGATTTGTCGAGAAGCCTGAGTACCAAACGTTCTCCAAAAGAAGTCGGAATGGTGGAAACCCTTACATCAATCTCCTGATTGCCTATTTTGACGTCCAAACGACCGTCTTGAGGAAGCCGTTTTTCCGCGATGTTCATCTTTGCCATGACCTTGATTCTGGAGATCAAAGCGGGCTGGACCCATTTGGGAGGGGATAGCAGGTCATAAAGAATACCGTCAACC
>JAFDEW010000382.1 GCA_019310125.1 Deltaproteobacteria bacterium
AACGCCTGTTTAACTAACTTAATCGCTTCTGAATCAGAATCGAATAATTTCACAATCTCCGGATATTTATCCAATCCTTCCTCTTGCAAATACTTATTCCATACCATTTCTTTATCCTGTAATCCTGTCTAAATATTAATGCTCTTATTAGTAACAGTTGCCATTTTTCCTAACATCAGCAAAATGAAATCGGAGTTGCTCCTCTGTGAATGGTAAATATGTTGGATGCATCATGATCTAAACTCCATCACCTGCGGAATGTATTTCTTAGGTGCCAGTTTAAATTATCCTGGGCTGGCCAGAAGCTTTCTTTTTCCGGGGTGAAAATGGGGCGATCCGTCAACGTAAGAATATGGCCGGGAAAGTTTTGCTCCACTAAAATCCGTTTTGAAACCAAAACCTCATATTTTTTGCCGACGCTCATGAGTCCTTTATCAAAAGACCAGTGGCAGAGCTTACAAAGCGCCATTCCGTTGGTGGGCCGGTCGTCAAAGCTGTCTTTCCATGGTTTGATGTGGGCGGCATCGACAATGGTATGGCCTTCGGGCGTTAGCATGCGAATGCCGCACAGGGCGCAGCGGTGCCGGTACAGGGTAACAATGGTTCTGCGAAAACCACTGTCCCGAATCTTTTTCTGCCAGTCAGATTCATCTGTTGCTTTGCCGAAATCTTTTTTCCATTCCGCCACTTTAAGCAATTTTTGGCTGTATCGATACGCAGCATAGTTTAAATGGCCCTGCTCTAAGACCTTGGTACGTATCTCAGGGGCGAAATAGGTTTCAATCAGAGCCGCCCGTAACTGCTCCCGCGTTTCCGGGTTGCACAGCAACTGAAATAGTTCTTCATCCATTCGGGCACCGGCACACACCTCGCGCAGTTTTGTCATGGAACTGAAATTGATGTTGATTTGGTTCTCAAAGGTCGGATTCGGGATCAGATGCCAGAAACCATCGGTTTTAAGGCGAGGGTAGGGGTATGCCATGCTCGTTTTTGAGCCCAGCGGCATAATGCGGTTCCAATAGCCGTTAAAAGTCTCGACGAGTTCAAAACTGGGCTCGATAAAGTTTTCGGTAATTGATCCCTGGGCAATCAGGTCCATCATGGAAAGAAGGAGAAACGGTTTGTGAGGCGCGCGGTGTGAGGTATAGGCAGGATACCTATTACGATTTTTATCAGTTCTTAGATTTGATAATTTGTGAAGGTAATTTTTTAGAATCATTGTGTTTTATCAAGAATGAAGATCCCATTTCCTCTCTGGATTATCGAATCTTCTCCTTTACCTTTTTCCTTGCCTCCGCTCTTCCCACGGTGTTTTTGTAGATCACGTAGTACTTGTTGATGTTGCTTACATACTGTACCGGCTCCTGGCCCACAGTCCGGAGGACTGCCAATTCCACATTACGGAACCAACGGTTGGGATCAAGCTTCATTTTTTTGGCCTTCTTCCGGGCCGTGCGGATCTTGACCGGACCTGCGTTGTATGCGGCCAGCGAAAGTCGGACGCCGTCCCGGGGGCGGATCTCTTCATCGCTGAAATACCGGCTTCGAATAAAATCGAGGTATTTAACGGCGGCATGGACGTTGTTTTCGAGCTTATGAACGTTTTTGATACCCACCTTTGGGTCCTGCATAAGCCCAACCGCACCTCGGCTGCTTTTCTTCTTGTGGTCCAGACCGGACTCTTGGAAGGCCATGGCCAGGATCAACCGCCAGTCAAACCCGTACTGGTCTGCGTACTTTTTAAAAATGGGCCGGTACTGCTGAACCTTTTTACCGGCTTCGCCTTTCATGGGGTTCTTTACCCAGGCATTTTCCTTGTAATACCGTTTGAAAAAAATGTTTCCCAGCAGTGTCCCTTTGCGGTGTCCCTTGATAAAACGATCCAGGCTCAGCTTCAGCTTCGGGTTGCTTTTTCGTACCGCCCAGGCTATCTTTCCGCCTTTTCGCAGCTTAATGTCCTCATGAACCTTGATGCCGTGAAGTACGTCTGCCCAAATTCGGGCGATGTGACTGTCGCATAGAGTCCGTTTGATGGCTCCGGTGTTAACCAACTCAAGAATATCTTCGGTCTCCAGATTCTCGTCGGCCTCCACGATTTTCACCGGCCGCCTGCCTGCCTTTTTTAGCCGCTGGTTAAAGATGGTAAGGCTCTCGTAGTAGCTGCTGCTTTTCCGAACAAACACCTGTTTTCCCGATAGTTCCTTCAGGCTGCCTGGCTCTTTCACTTTTTTATAGGTAACCAGCAGTTCGCCAACGCCGGTGAGATACGGGTGGGTAAAATCGACCTGTTTTTCTCGCTGTTCGGTTATGGTCAGACCGGCGGCAGCAATATCGCCGTAACCAGCCACCAGATCGCGAAGCAGTCTGTCCCGAGGCACCGGTATAAACTCCAGGGTCAGCTTCAGCTCCCTGCGTTTAATTCCCTTGTTGAGAAATTTTTCGTACTCCTTGAGCATGGAGTATTCAAAACCGTGAGGATTTGCACCGGCCAGAAAGAAGTTGGTGCGATTCATGGTGGTTAGCACCCGGACATAGCGTTTTCCCATCATGTCCGGCAAATCAGCGGTGTCGGTCTTGGAAAGGTGGGCATCCAGCGGATGGCGAAGGGAATCTTTGTCTCCGGCTGCCCAAGCCGGACCGAGAAGCAACAACGAAGAAAAAACGTATAAAATGATTTTACGCATTGTTATTAACTTGGTAGAAGTATTTCACAGAGTAATTCAGCATCATGAACTCCTGATAGCAGCTCTTTCCTCTGGATCGAAAGGGCTTTCCTGTTATTTTACACAAAACAGATCTTTATAGAAGCTGGAATGCTTGCCAGAGAGTTCATTTTAACCAATGCTTAGTATCTAATTGGACAAGAGGCATTCACTCTCCCGGCTCTTAAATTGATGCTGTATTTTAAGCAGCGTCACCGGCATCTTCCTGCTTTTACAGCTTGTTTGATTGCGCCATAATCCCAGCATGGAACATCCGGTGGGCAGCAGATGTTCCCACAGTTGTTCCAGTTGGAGGGACATCCTTGGTCCATGTTCGAATGGGGCATTTCATCAGGAAGCTTTTTTGCACAGGCCATTGCTTTCTTGGCATCATCGCGCGCCGCAATAGCGGATGTCTTGGAAGCTTTGTACACCTCCTTAAATGAATTCTCCAGCCCGTAGAAGGTTTCGAGATTTTTTTCAACGCCGATAATATGGCTGAAACATGATGGTATCGCCACGTTTTTTCTACGGTCGCGGAATGTTCTACCTATTTTCCATAAATCATCGTCGTTTATAGAAGCTATTTCTTTGGAGATCGTTCCAACGCGAACACCGGCCGCGTGTGCTTCGTCCTTCATCGTTTGTGCCCAGCCGTGGTTCTTGTATGGGTACAATACGCGGTTCAGTTCCGAGTGTTGCTTATCCAGCTCCGCCACGAGTTCATCAAACCTTTGGCGCTTGTTACAAAGATAATTAGTCGCTGAATAACTCTGGAAATCCTTTAACATTGCATCTTCTGATTCAATCATGTAATTATACACCTCTCGGTGTTCCCTGGCGAAAGATTCAAGAGATTCAAGCGCGCTTTGCAGTGCCTCATACTTCTGTCGTTTTTCATCGTATCTCGACGGGATCCATTGTGTTGATTTGTAAAGCGAAACCGCCTGAGACGCGGCTTTTATGCTATTCTCAACAAAAGGTTTTGCCTGGGCTCTCGTTTTGGCCGTGCAGGCCTTGTTCATGTCGGCTTTCGCCGTTTGCGTCCGATTACCAATCTCCGCCAACTTTTTTTTCAATTCGGCGAGTTTTATACGCATGTAATTGATATCAGGATTTAGGTATAATACCGCATCCTCAACCTGCCGCTTCCTGTCGGCGAAACCTTCAGCTTTGGGCTGGGCATACAGATCGGCGGGGCCTCTCAGCTTATCACATATATCCAGAAGCCTTTCTCTGTGCTTCTCGTAAATCTGACAATTCTTTGCAATACGCGAATAACGGATGTTTCCGGGCGTTCCGTTGAAGTCTTCATGGTAAAAGCCGTAAATGGTCCAGATCTTATGATAGGTTTTCATGAAATTGTTGTAGCGTCGCTCAGCCTGTGCTTTTGCTTGCGTTTCCTCCGTTGACACATTACTGCTCTCGTCAGATGCTAAAACAAGCACGGAATGCGCAGACACATACCGAACTGACCCTGGACCCGCCCAAAAGAACACAGTCAATAACACTGCGATGGATATAAGATACCTCATCTTTTCCTCCCATAGACACCGTATATTCTTACGAACAATAAATCTTGTGCTGCAAATATAAACTTATAATTTAAGGTCCCAATCAAAAAGACTTTTGGGGCAGAAAGAAGTTTTTTGAGGTCAATTTCACACAGTAGTTTTATCGAATCTTCTTGTTGGTAAGAAAGTATGGACTCTGTCATTTTTACAGCCCTTTTTCATTTGTTTGTCAAGTTGTTTACTTATTTATGGACCGACCCTCAAACGGCACTCAATCTGTCATAAATGAAGACCCCGCTGTTTTTGTGATGTGCCGCAATGTCTCGTGGCTGGTCATTTCTTCCACATTGCTCACCGCTTCTTACCCCTCTTCGCGTTCTTCGCGCCTTCGCGTGAGGTCTTTCCCGGTTTGGGAAGTTTTTTCACGGCTTGCTCGAAGTGTTTTTC
>JAFDEW010000005.1 GCA_019310125.1 Deltaproteobacteria bacterium
GGATTTGTTATTTGGAATTTCAATAGGTCAATGAACTTTCAATAAAACAAATTTCCTCTGGGGATAACCAAAGCCTGGTCCTTTGGGCCAGGCTTTTTATTTAAACGGCAGGATTTCACCCAGCCGTTTGTCATACATTTTACCGACTCCGTATTCGCTGCGTCTCATGAACTTTTCTTTGGCAGGTCCGATGATTTGCATTTCAGGATGTTTTGCCTGAACTTCCAAGGCGATGTGCATCTCCTTGGTGCATCCGGTGCTGAAGGTGGCGTCCTTGCCGACCCATTCCGGCGGAACCTTACTGTTTATGATCTGAAAGGCCTGAGCTATGTCATCATAGGTCTGAAATCGCCAGATATCGATGTGCCCGCTGCGCTGGACAATCTCCCACATGTACATCAAGTCATCGGCATCCATGCCGGGTTCGAAATATTCCGATGGATTAATGATGAACGTCATGGCAAACTGCTGTTTAAGATACTCGATTAAAACCGACATGATCTTTTTGGCCATTGAGATCCTGTCTGGAATAGAACCGATAATTCCGCTGTAAAAGACCACAGTCATTCCGTGCTTCTTGGCGTCCACCATACGGTCAATGATTTTCCTGGCTTTGTTTTCCAGATCCTTGTGGGAGAATTTGATTACGGCCGGATGTTTGGGTTTATAGGAGATAGAAACCGCCCCCTGATCGTCTGCGGAGATGTTAAAAATATCCTGGGTGAACTGAAAATGGCTATCAAAAAACCGACGTTTCTGGTCGTGACCTCGGGAAATAACCCCATCGACTTCTTTAAATATGCGGGCAAAGGTTGTGGATGCCAGCAATAGATTGAGGTTTTCGCGGGTTCCGTCGGATATGACGATAATATTATAATCACTTCTGAGTGTTTTGACCAGTTCGTTTTTGCGCATGTTTTTTTCCTGAAGGAACAAAGCGCCTTCAAGCTCTCGGCGCAGGACCTCGTCTTCCTGGGCATCTTCGAAGTCGACCTTGCTAAACAGAGGCCCAGCCTTGAAAGCGATGATGATTTTATGACCCAGCTTGGCCAGGTAATTAATAATGGCCAGATCGACCACAAATTCTCCGGCTTCATCGGCCAGCCATAGGATCTTTTTGGTGCCAACTTCGTGCGATTGATCGTCCGGGCTCTGAATGCCCAGAAATCGAGACAGGGGCTCGATTCCGTTGCCGGTTAACGGGCGGTTGAACATGTGCAGAAAATCTTTTTCCGTGTACGATATCGATTCATACGATTCCCACTGTGAGCTTTCCACCGCCAGTGAAAACAGCCGTTTTAATTCCAGATCTTCAATCAATGCTTTGAGTTGCGTCAGACTCGATAGCGAGTTCGTTAAATCCGTACAGTCGAAATAATTCAATGCCTTTTGAAATTCTTCTGAGTTTAGGATCCGGCTGACTCGACGATTTCGTATGCCTTTTTCGATAATGTAGGGGTCTTCAATCTGGGTATGATTCAAAAATATCCGTATCAGACGCTTTTCTATTCGCGAAGGTATCATAATTTCATCGCGGGTTTCATGCCGATGCTTGATATTGATAAGGGCTTTTAAATAGTCTTTTTCGTTTTGATCTTTAATCTGCCGGTCGATCAGTTTCAGTATCCGATCCAAAACCTCTTGGTATTTACTTTGAATGAAATCAGATTCTTTTCTGCTCATAATAGCCGCAAACATTCGGTCTGAGCAGGGATAGTAACGTTCATCGTCTTCGGTATAGACCGTGAACTGAACCTGCTCCGGAGCGGCGGCCTGCTCCGGGTGGGTGAAGTGATCGAGATGGTTCTCGATAAAGAATGCCGTGAACCACGCGTCCATTTCGGGATCCAGCCCCGGTTGATAAGGTTTCTTGGGGCTTGGTTCCTGAGAATATTTGGAATTGCCATCGTGAGCTTTCATGGGGCCTTCCTTTTTTGAGAGTGGGTTGATTGAATCGTTACCGCTTGCTTTTGTATCAACACATGCCATTCAAGGCAATCTATAGCAGATTTCGAAAAGAAATCAAGCTGTTTAAGACCTTCACAGGAATTCTAATTTTAGTAATTAACTGGAACCGTCAACACTGTTACCGATCGACTTAAGACTAATTTGTGCCCAATATAGATTTATGGATGGGCACTATTTAGTTTTTTCATCGCTATGCGCCGATGAGAAAAAGTTAGTTAAAAAAATAATATAGGAATCAATGTTGACAATATTAGTTTATAATATTTTACTTGAATTACTAATTGAATTGTATATAATAAAGTAATGATAAAATTACGGAGGCGAATATTATGGGAAATGATAACAAAAAAAAATCAACAATAAAATTTTCCTTACCCTTGGCATCAACATCTGATTTAAAAGGGAAGCAATCCGTGCGAGCGACTTTCAGGCTGACGGGAGGATGCATAGATGCTATCAGCATCGTGGCGGCTCAATTGGGTATCAAACAAAAATCTCTTTTCGATCATTTGGCTGAAGATATTCAAAGTCTAGAATCCATAGCCCGTGAAATTAAAAATAAAAAATTGAAGAAACATAACCGTACCCAAAAAACCTTCGTGATTAGTAGAAGGTCTCTGTCTTCCCTTGACGAGATATCTAAGCTGTTCAATGCGCCCAGAGATGCTCTGGTTGAACACTCGATTCAAAGACTACTGCCGATCATTAATAAGGAACGGGAAAAACATGAAAAACGGAAAGTATTTCTTGCCAGGATAGACAACCATTTCAAGGAAGGAGAAAAAATACTGAATGATATAAAAAAACAACTGGGGGATGATGATCCGATTATTAATAAATTTGAAATGGTAATGTCCGGTTATGAAACCGCGAAAAGCAATATAAAAACATTTATTGACAGGGGAAAAAGTATCGAAGAATTCGAGGCTGATACCATGAGTTATTAAGTTGATATTTTGGAAGTGTAACTTCTTAATAAGTTGGGGTATATTGATTGATGATATTGACCCGCCCACTGATAATAAAATGTAATGTGTTTCACAACCACTATATTAACGATAATGGCGATAATCGACACTGTATTTATTGGCCTTGTAGGCAAACTTGCGAACTGTGGTTTTAAGTATTTCCGCCGCTAATGTAATATTCCCCCGCGTATTTTTAAGTGCGTCGATGATCATCTCTTTTTCGAGATTTGCTACGGCATCTTCCATGGATAAAACCGGCAATGTACCAGATTCCGTACCGGTTTGTAATGTGGGCGGGAGATGGTAGCTATGGATGACCCCTTCTTCACACAAAAGCACCGCCCGTTCGATGCAGTTTTCAAGTTCTCTGACGTTTCCCGGCCAATGATAATCCATGAGCATATCTATTGCAGGTGTGGAAAACCGCCGGATAGTCTTATGATTCTCGCTGGCATATTTTTCCAGAAAATGATCGACCAAAAGCAGAATATCGGTCTTGCGTTCTCTTAAGGGCGGCATGTAAATTGGAAAGACATTCAGGCGATAATAGAGATCATGCCTGAAAGTATCTTGTTCAACAGCCTGTTCCAGATTTTTATTGGTAGCGGTTATAACGCGAACATCCGTTTTAATGGTCTGGCATCCCCCAACCCGTTCAAATTCTTTCTCCTGCAATATGCGCAAAAGCTTTACCTGAACCTCTATACCCACCGATCCTATCTCGTCTAAAAATATGGTCCCTTTATTGGCCATTTCGAATTTGCCCAGTTTTTGCTTTATGGCACCTGTAAAAGAGCCTTTTTCATGCCCAAACAACTCGCTTTCAATAAGATTATCCGGCAATGCCGCACAATTTACTTTAACAAAAGGTCCCTTTGATCGGAGACTGTTGTAATGTATGGAGTTGGCAACAAGTTCTTTGCCGGTACCGCTTTCTCCGCGAATAAGCACCGTAGCGTTGCTTTTGGAAACCTGAGAAATCATTTGATAGACTTCGCGCATTTTGTTGCTGTTGCCGATAATATCGGTAATACGATATCGATTTTCCAACTCGTTTCTAAGTTTTATATTTTCTTTTCTTAAATGCTCCTTTTCCAGACGGATGGTTTCCAGGTTGATAACATGCCGTGCAACCATTGTTGCGACGACAGACATAAGCTTTTTACCCTCTTTCAGGGAATATGATTCGTCAAAAGGCATGTCAAAGCTCAATGCTCCGATAACCTGGCTGCCTTTTTTTACCGGCACACAAATGAAGGATAGTTCCTTATTCTGCTTGGTCTTTCTGGAATCTGTCCGATTAAGAAACAGCGGCTCCTGGCTAATTTTTGGTATGGTGACAGCCTTACCGGTCTCAATGACCCGGCCGGTAATACCTTCACCTAATTTATATTTTCCTTTTTGCATGGCGCTCTTGGAAAGCCCATGGGCAACCTCTATGCTTATCTCGTTGCTCAAAGGGTGTAGAATTGTAATGGTTCCCCGCAGCATGTTCATTGAGCTGGATAGAATGTCCAGAACCTTATATAAAGATTTTTTAAGGTCCAGGTGCTCATTTAGTGCTTCACTGACCTCATAAAGCAGGGTAACGTCTTCAATTTTTTTCATGATCTAAATTTCCGTGCATTTTCCCCATGGGCTTGTTTGCGTTATCAAAAATAAATACATTAGTACCTAAGTTATAAATTTTGTGCTTTTTATGGCAAAACTTTTTTCTTTTCGCCACAAAGGCACCAAGGCACGAAGAAAGAATAATTAATATATCCTTTGTGTCTTAGTGTCTTGGTGGCAAATATTTTTGGTTTCGGTTTGCCCGGGTTAGGTTATGGGCATATATTTTTCTATTTCGTACTGGCTCACATGGGTCCGATACATATCCCACTCGATCTTTTTATTTTCCACGAACTTGTTGAAAATATGTTCACCCAGGGCTTCTCTCACTACTTCTGATTTTTCAACCTCAAGAAGGGCTTCATAAAGGTTATCCGGAAGGGTAAAAATACCTCTTTTCTTTCTATCTTTTGCTGACATTTTATAGATATCCTCTTCAATAGGATCAGGAAGTTCATATTCATTCTCAATTCCTTTAAGACCGGCTGCCAGCATAACCGCAAAAGCAAGATAAGGATTACAGGCCGGATCCGGAGCGCGAAACTCTATGCGGGTGGCCACCTCCTTGCCGGGTTTGTACATGGGAACCCGAATCATGGCCGAACGGTTGCGGCGGGCCCAGGAAATATAGACAGGGGCTTCGTAACCGGGCACCAGCCGTTTATAGGAGTTGACCCACTGATTGGTCACAGCGATGATTTCCCGCGCATGTTTCATGATTCCGGCAATATACCCCTTGGCCATTTTTGACAAATGGTATGGATCATTTCCGTCAAAGAAAAGATTTTTGTCTCCCGCAAACAAGGACTGATGCACATGCATGCCGCTTCCGTTCTCGCCAAAGATCGGTTTGGGCATGAATGTGGCATAATACCCATGCTGCCGGGCGATTTCCTTGACCACGATTCGATAGGTCATGGTTTTGTCGGACATGCTGAGTGCATCGTCAAACCGCAAGTCGATCTCATGCTGGCTTGGTGCCACCTCATGATGGCTATATTCTACGATTATGCCCATATCCTGCAGAGCGAAAATCGTTTCCCGTCTTAAGTTGGAAGCCATATCCAGAGGAAGGCTGTCAAAATATCCTCCGGTATCAATCCCTTCAGGCTTTTCTTTGCTTTTAAAATAGAAATATTCGAGTTCAGGGCCCACATAAAAGGTGTATCCTTTTTCTTCTATTTTCTTTAAAAGTCTTTTAAGCACATATCGGGGATCTCCTTCATACGGTGTATGATCCGGATTGACGATGTCACAGAACATCCGGGCCACCGGTCTTTCCTCGGGTCGCCATGGCAGCAACCTGAAGGTGGCAGGATCCGGCAGGGCCACCATATCGCTCTCTTCGATACGCGCAAAACCTTCAATAGAAGATCCGTCAAATCCCATGCCCTCACTCATTCCCATTTCAAGTTCGGATTGAGTGATTGCAAAACTCTTTAGCATACCCAGCACATCCGTGAACCAGAACTGAATAAAACTGACATTTTTTTCTTTGACGATTTTCAAAACATCTTCTTTGTTTTTACACGTGACACAGCTCATTTTAAATACCTCTCTGTTGTTATTTGATATCCGCATGATAATTCTGCAGCGACTTCACAGTGGCCTGTCCTTTTCTTCGACGGGCAATGCCTCTGGCAGCTGCTGTGGCTGCGGCGGTTGTTGTAATATTTGGGACTTTATATTTTATTGCCGCCTTGCGGATATAGGAATCGTCCTCCTTACTTTCTTTTCCGCTGGGCGTGTTGACCACCAGATTAATCTCTCCGTTTTTAATTGCATCCACAATGTCGGGCCTGCCGTATCCTAACTTGTTGATGGGTTCGGAATCTATGCCGTGCTCAGCCAGAAAACCATGGGTCCCTTTTGTGGCCCGGATTTTAAAACCGAGTTCCTGGAAAAGCCTGGCCGGTTCAAGGGCGCTGGGTTTGTCCCGGTTTGCTAAGGTGATCAGGACGGTTCCTTCAATGGGCAGCGTCATCTGGGTGGCCTCCTGGGATTTGAAAAAAGCCATGCCAAAGGAATCCGCCAGCCCCAGTACTTCGCCCGTTGAACGCATCTCCGGTCCCAGGAGCGGATCCACCTCGGGTAACATATTGAAAGGAAACACCGCCTCTTTTACGCCGAAATGAGGTATAGACTTCTTCTCAAGGCCCAGATCCGAGAGTTTTTTACCCAACATAATCTGGGTGGCAAGCCGGGCCATGGATATATTACAGACCTTTGAAACAATTGGCACCGTGCGCGAGGCCCTTGGGTTGGCTTCCAGGATATACACGGTATCCCTAACAACAGCGTACTGTATATTCATCAGACCGACCACATGAAGCTCCACGGCAATTTTTCGGGTGTATTCATTGATGGTTTCTATGTGCTTGTGCGGGATGCTGATGGGTGGGATAACGCATGCGGAGTCTCCGGAATGTACGCCGGCAAGTTCGATATGCTCCATTACCGCAGGGACAAATGCATCGGTGCCGTCGGCAATGGCGTCTGCTTCGGCCTCGATGGCGTTTTCCAGGAACTTGTCGATTAAAATTGGCCGTTCCGGAGAGACCTCTACGGCTACAGCCACATAGTGCAACAGCATTTCTTCATCCAGAATAATTTCCATGGCACGCCCCCCTAAAACATAAGAAGGACGGACCATCAGAGGATACCCGATCTTTTTGGCGATGTCGAGCGCTTCTTCTTCTGTGCCGGCCATACCGGATTCCGGTTGAGGAATTCCCAATTTGCGCATCAACTTACGGAATCGGTCCCGGTCCTCTGAAAGATCGATGGTTTCCGGGGACGTACCCAGGATGTTAACCCCCGCTTCGGCCAGCTCATTGGCAATATTCAGGGGCGTCTGTCCGCCAAACTGGACAATAACCCCTTCCGGTTTTTCCTTTTGGTAAATGCTCAGGACATCCTCGACCGTCAGAGGCTCAAAATAAAGTTTGTCGGATGTGTCGTAATCCGTGGAAACCGTTTCGGGATTGCAGTTCACCATGATGGATTCGTATCCCGCCTCCCGGATGGCAAATGCTGCGTGAACGCAACAATAATCAAACTCAATTCCCTGGCCGATACGGTTCGGTCCTCCGCCGAGAACCATTATTTTTTTTCGGTCACTCACTTCTACTTTGTCGGAAGCATTATAGGTTGAAAAATAATAGGCCGCATTTTCCACTCCGCTGACCGGGACCGACTCCCAGGCTTCGACCATGCCCAGAGAAGTGCGTTTTGCACGAATATCTTTTTCACGAATATCAAGAAGATGGGCCAGATATTTATCCGCAAAACCGTCTTTTTTGGCCTGAATGAGCAAATCATCGGGAAGCATTCGGCCCCTGTGTGTCAGGATCTGTTCTTCAAGTTCCACCAGTTCTTTCATCTGCTTGATAAACCAGGGCTTGATATAGGTGATATGGTAAAGTGTTTGAATATCGGCGCCTTTACGCAATGCCTCGTACATAATAAACTGTCGTTCGCTGGTGGGAGTACCCAGCATATTCAACAATTCGTCTTTGGTTTTTTTATTGAAATCTTTGGCAAAACCCAGGCCGTAACGGTCGATTTCAAGTGAGCGAATCGATTTCTGAAAGGCTTCCTTGTAATTTTTGCCGATACTCATAACCTCGCCAACCGCGCGCATCTGGGTGCCAAGTTTATCTTCGACGCCTTGGAATTTTTCAAAGGCCCATCGGGCGAATTTAACCACAACGTAATCGCCGGATGGGGTGTATTTTTCTAAGGTTCCGTCCCGCCAGTAAGGGATTTCATCCATGGTCAACCCTCCGGCCAGAAGTGAAGACACAAATGCAATGGGGAAGCCGGTTGCTTTGGAGGCCAGAGCCGACGAGCGGGAAGTTCGCGGATTAATCTCAATGACCACCACCTTGCCGGTCTTGGGATCATGGGCAAACTGAATGTTGGTTCCGCCGACAACCTCAATGGCTTCCACAATGTCGTAAGAATATTTCTGAAGCCGTTTTTGCAGATCCGGATCAATCGTCAGCATGGGCGCAGTGCAATAGGAATCGCCGGTGTGGATGCCCATGGCATCAACGTTTTCAATAAAACAGACGGTGATCATCTGGTTTTTGGCGTCACGGACAACTTCCAGTTCAAGTTCTTCCCAGCCCAGAACCGATTCTTCGACCAGAACCTGGTTAACGAGACTTACGGAGAGACCCCGTGAGGTTATGGTGCGAAGCTCTTCAACATTATACACCAGACCTCCGCCCGTACCACCCATGGTGTATGCCGGACGAAGTACAACAGGATACCCCAATTCTTCCGCGACCTTTTCTGCATCCTCCACGTTGTTAACCGCCTGGCTTTTCGGCATTTCAATTCCCAGTCGATCCATGGTTTCTTTGAATGCCGTCCGGTCTTCTCCTCGCTCGATGGCATCGACATTTACACCGATGACCTGGACCCCGTATTTTTCAAGCACACCGGTTTTCGCAAGCTCGGATGACAGGTTCAAACCGGATTGTCCGCCCAGATTCGGCAGCAGCGCATCCGGCCGTTCAGTCGCGATAATATCGGTTATGGTTCGAAGGTTGAGTGGCTCAATATAGGTTGCATCGGCCATGCCCGGATCGGTCATAATGGTTGCCGGATTAGAATTTACAAGTACGATTTCGTAGCCAAGGCTGCGCAAGGCTTTGCATGCCTGGGTACCTGAATAATCGAATTCACATGCTTGGCCGATAATAATGGGACCTGATCCGATAATTAAAACTTTATGAATATCTTCTCGTTTGGGCATAAAACTTCTCCTTAAAAATAACTGCTTGAATCCCAGCAGTGAGTGCATAATTTTTCTTTTGGCAGGCCGATGGCTTTTACAAGATTTTCCAGTTTTTGATATTTTAACGACGTAAGTTTCAACCGTTGCCTGATTTTTTCAACCATTGCCTGATTTTTTTCTGAATTTGACTTTGCATATTCATTTAAAAATTTATCATCTGTATCTTCGAGTTCCCTTATGGCTTTTCGTCCTGCAAGATCCAGAGTTGATCGAGAGCTTGAAAAATTGAGGAATTCGCAAGGATAGATCAAGGCGGGGCATGCGGGGCGCATATGAACCTCGGATGCACCGTAGTCAAATAATATTTGCGCATGATCCTGTAATTGAGTGCCCCTGACAATTGAATCTTCACAAAAAAGAATCTTTTTCCCTTCAATCATTTCTCTGATGGGAATCAGTTTCATTTTGGCGACAAGATCTCTGATGCTCTGCTCCTGAGGCATAAAGCTTCTCGGCCAGGTGGGGGTATATTTAACAAACGGTCTGATATATGGAATTTTTTTTTCATTGGCGTAACCGATTGCATGTCCGGTGCCTGAATCCGGAATTCCTGCAACAAAATCGATTTTATAATCATCCTCTTTTCCCAGAGCCGAACCGCATCTGTATCGAACAAATTCTACATTAATTCCTTCATAGCTTGAAGCGGGATACCCATAGTATACCCACAGGAATGCACAAATCTGCATTTTTTCCCCGGGTTGCTTTCTCTGTTCACATCCGTCCGCTGTCATAAAAATAACTTCCCCCGGCCCAAGATATTTGAAAATTTCAAAACCCAGGTTGGGGAATGCACAGGTTTCCGAAGATGCGGCATAAGCGCCCCCTTTTTTGCCGATAATGACAGGCGTTCTACCTAATTTATCCCGGGCGGCATAAATTCCTTTTTCCGTCAAAATGAGCATGGAGCACGAACCTTTAATGGCTTCCTGAGCATTTTGGATGCCGTGCTCAAAAGAATCTTCTTCGCAGATTAATGTTGCTACAATTTCTGTTGGGCTTAAGTCTCCACCGCTTGTTTCGGAAAAATGAATTTTCTTTTGAAAAGCTTTTTTGGCTAGTTCCACAATATTGTTTATCTTTCCAACGGTAACGATACCAAATCTTCCCAGGTGAGATCCGAAAATCAAGGGCTGAGGATCGCAATCGCTGATAACCCCAATACCAATGTTACCCGAAAATTCGGGAAGATCTGACTCGAATTTGGATCTGAAATAGTTATTCTCAATATTATGAATGGACCGTGAGAATCCCTTAGAGTTTTTTGTCGCAAGACCTCCTCGTTTTGTTCCCAGATGAGAATGATAGTCTGTTCCAAAAAACAGATCCTTTACACAGTCTTCTTTAGAAACAACACCAAAAAATCCGCCCATGAGAATAGTCCCTTCCTGTAAAAATTAGTTCATGTCCATCCATAAATGGTTTTTTTGCTTGCCCAGTTAAATCCGCACTTAATATTTAACCGGGGCCCAATCTCTGCGCCTGCCCTGTGAAATGCGGAGCCTATTTCTCTGGGGTGATGCTCAAAAAATAATCCTCGGAATATCAACTATATGCCTGCGGTTATTTTTTTCGCATGCCTTGATCTTGAACAAAAATCCTCATTTATGGATGGACACGAGTTCGAAAAAAACATCATCACAGTCGCTATAGTTGTTATAGAAAAAATATTCAACAGTTAAGTCATACTAAATTATTATAGACGATATTTAATCCGTATATTTTACTAAAAAAATGAAAAATAGCCATCGAACTTAACGTAATTAGCTTCTTGAACATTCAGTATAGTAGGGTATAAATCAAGGTTGTTGGTAAACGCTGATCCTTGTCTATTGTCAGGTTTCAGGGTTCAGGTGTCAAGTTTCAGGGTTCAGGTTTCAGGGTTCAGGTGTCAGGATTCAGGGGGGAACGAGGTGACCCATAGCAATTATATGGACGTGGAGGATCTTGAGGTCTATAAAAATTAGAAATACGGGGTCGTTACAAAGAATGCATACGTATGTTGAATGGATTGGAGAAAACATTGGAGCGGAAAGTCACAGAGCGAGAACGCCGCCGGCAGTCAGCTGAGGAAACAGCAGTGTATGGCGTAAATGATGAATCGTTCCATCAGGGCTTCATGCCTCCTGACACCTACCCTGAAACCAAATAGCCATGGCAATCTTAGCAAACAACAGTCTTGATTTACACCCCTATTCATGGAGCGGTTGAATTAAAAAAACTCCCGGACTCCTCATTTATTTAAGTGCACAAATATTTACCCATGAAGAATTCCCCGGCAGTTTACAGTCCCAGAATAACCAGCCGTCAACGGCATTACGGGTTATTGTAACTGCAGCTGCCGACGGCGATAAGAATTTCTTTCCGTTTATCATCAAAGCACCGTCACAAACTTGGGCATAGTAGCAATACCCTTTGTATTTACAGCGGAAATCTGTTCCATTGGGAAATGCAACCCCATCGACGACCCACGACACGTGGCCAACTGTATTTTGGGAACTTTTTGGATGAATCCGGTCCATTTTAAAGGACGCTTCTGACACTTCACTGTGACTCATTTTTTTAGAGAATTGTTGCGAAGGGATTTCATCACGCAGGTCGGAATCGGTTTTAATACTTTCCATAGCCCCCCCTTAAAGTTTACGCATGAGAATACGGCTATATTAATGGATAAAGGAATGTAAGGATCTAAAACACATATGTTATTAGCACAGATTAATTTATACTTCAACAATTAAGTTAAACTTAAACTTCGATGTCTCTTGATGCGGATTTTAGGCGATGGAAGAAGTCTCAGCAGTTGGTGTTAGCAGTTTGTTGAGGGGTCAGCTGATGTGAAAAAAACGGGTGATTTTTATAGCGAATCTGCGAAAATGAAATTTCCGGATTTGATGGAAGGTCGCTTTGATTAGAGAATATGTAAAGAACCGGAAAAATAAAAATCCGGGCCCAAAGGACCCGGATTTGGTTTATTCCTGAAAGGGGATATCCTTCTTTAACCGAATTAAACCCCTATAAAAATAAAGAGTTGAGTAGGATAAGGATCAAACAAGACCCTGATCCAGCATGGCATTCACCACCTTTGTAAATCCGGCGATATTCGCACCTGCCATATAATTTCCGGATACACCGTACTCGGCAGACGCATCCAGACAGGTCTGGTGGATGTTTTTCATGATCATTTTGAGGCGGCGGTCCACTTCATCTGCGGGCCAGTTCAACCGCATGCTGTTCTGGGCCATTTCCAGGCCGGACACGGCCACCCCACCGGCATTGGATGCCTTGCCGGGAGCATACAGAATTCTGTTATCCAAAAAAATGTTGATGGCTTCCGGGGTGCTCGGCATGTTGGCCCCCTCACAAACCAAGTGAACACCGTTTTTCATCAGGTTTGCCGCATCTGTTGCGTTGACTTCATTCTCGGTGGCACTGGGAAAGGCGCAGTCTGCTTTATGGTTCCACAACGGATTGTAATCTAAAGAAGTATCCGCTTCTGTGTAAACGGCTTCGGAATACTTATCAATATACTCACTCATTCTGCCGCGTTTGATATTTTTCAGCCGTTTCACATGGGCGAGTTTGTCACTGTCGATACCCTCTTCATCATAAATATAGCCGGAAGAATCGGAAAGCGTAACCACCTTACCGCCAAACTCAATAATTTTTTCCACGGTGTACTGGGCCACGTTGCCGGAACCCGATACCAGGCAGGTTTTGCCTTCAAGCGTTTGGTTTTGAGTTGCCAACATTTCAGCGGCAAAATAAACACTGCCGTAGCCGGTTGCTTCCGGACGAATAAGACTTCCGCCCCAGCCCAGACTTTTACCGGTCAAAACACCGGTGAATTCGTTGCTCAATTTCTTATACATTCCAAAAAGATATCCGATTTCTCTGGCGCCCACGCCGATGTCTCCTGCCGGGACATCCGTATCCGGACCGATATGGCGAAAAAGCTCGGTCATGAAACTCTGGCAGAACCGCATCACCTCGTTATCAGATTTTCCTTTGGGATCAAAATCCGATCCACCTTTGCCCCCCCCCATGGAGAGAGTGGTCAGCGCATTTTTGAAGACCTGCTCAAATGCCAAAAACTTTAGGATGCTCAAGTTGACCGATGGATGAAAACGCAAACCCCCCTTGTAAGGGCCGATAGCGCTGTTCATTTGGATTCTGAATGCACGGTTGACATGCACTTGTCCCTGATCATCCATCCAGGGAACTCGAAACATAATCACGCGTTCAGGCTCCGTAATTCTTTCCAATACAGCATCTTGACGGTATTGTGGATTTCGGTCCAAAACAGGTTGAACTGATTCAAGCACCTCTTCCACAGCCTGATGAAATTCCTTTTCGCCCGGATCTCTGTTCTTTATCAAATTCAAAATGTCCGTCATATACAACCTCCTGTCAATTTATTAATTATAAACCATCACACATTGAGATTTTTTGCCGTCAATTTTAAGGGTAAAAAATTTATCCAGTCTAATATGCCGTAAATAAGTGGTTTCCTGGATGACAGGCTGTGAATCTGCCCATTCCCAGTCAAAATAATCGTCCGAGCCTTCAGTAACCGTAATGTAATGGATGCCCAGAGACGTTATATTTTGAAAAAAATGCGATCCCTGGGAAGGATCAGCCTTTAATTTTTCATTTCTAAGTTCAATCATGGCGCCTACACCTGAAATATTGCGCCATTGCACCGGTATTCCAAGCCATCTGTCGGCGGATCCCCACCGTCCGGGGCCAACCAGAAGATAAGGGCGTTTTTCTTTAAGCAAGCCCGCATTTAATTTATCAATTTCTTCTGCGATTTTTATCGTAGCTTTGGGTTGAAAATCATCCGGCTTAACATACACGATATCTGCCATTTTTTCATTTTTTCCATTTCCAAGGGCCTGTTTGGAAAGGCAAAAGGCTTTTTCAATTTCTTGCGGGGTAATTTGAACCTCAAACCTTTCTCCACCCGCAACCATGGGTCGCATTTGAAGAAAAAAGAAATCGCTCTTCTTTTTTTTATCGGAACTTAAGTTTACCGAAAATTCAATTTCTACCGGGCATCCCATGCCCTTTCGCCCCAATTCGATCAGGTCTGTCAATAAATCAGGTAACGGAAATATATTGTACTTGAGTACCTGAGAAAAAGTTAAAATCTTGGGTCCGGGCATATAGCCTGTATCACGAATACGATGTTCTTCCGGAACATACGTACTGGCAAGTGTCTTTACAGGATACTCCGCTTCAGCATCGTCAATCTCCCTTTTTTCCAGGTTTGAATATTTCAGAAAGTTAAGTTCATCGGGGTACTTTTTAATCTTTAAGGCATAAAAAAAACGCTGGGCGTTCGCCAGGATATCATCAATCATAGAAAACTGGGGCATAACACTTGGATATTTTGGAGAAAAACGCACCGTTCTGCCGCCTTCCACAACGGTCCTGCCCAATCCCAGAGCAATATGGGCAATTCCCTCTTCGGGTTTCATTTTGGAAACCGGATAAAAATTATGAGACTGGACCACTCCGGAAATGGCCGGGTAAAAATAATCTCCATATTCTTCTCCGGTCAGTTGCTGGATGATCACCGCCATGGCCTCTTCCTGAGGCTGGTTTGATGTACTCCGGGAAAATGCCTTGGCATCTTCGTAATAGGTGGACGCATACACCAGTTTTATGGCGGTAATAAGATGGTCTAGCCGCTGGGAAAGTCGGGAATGGTTATTGGGAATCATATAGGTTTCATAAATTCCGGCATAGGGCTGGAACTGGGCATCTTCAAGCAAACTTGAAGAACGCACCGACAGGGGATATGTGACCTGGGCCAAATAAGCTTCCAATTCTTTTACCAGCCATTGGGGCATCTGTGCCTGTAAAAATGCGTCGATAACTTCTTCGGTTGTATAATTTTGGGTGGCAAAATGCTTTAGGTTGTTCTGTGAGATAAAAGATTCAAAGCCGTCCGTACTCACAACCAGAGTTTTTGGAATTTCAATGTTAATCTCGGGATAACTCTCGAAAATTTTCGGATTCTGATAGAGCAGAGCGGACATAAAGGCCAAGCTCCGGGCCTTCCCCCCCAAGGAACCCCTGCCGATTTTAACAAAGTCCATAACATCCGCGTCAAAATTATGGCTGTTGAATTGAGCGACCATGCCTTTTTGACGCCACTTCCGCAACGCATGGACATTGGCGATAATATAATTCCTCATATCATGGGCGCTTGCAAAGTCAGAGGCTTTGACCTCACGGAACTTGGAAGCAAGAGGGATTTCCGAACGAGACATAATCCAGTTGGAAAAATGATTGCGTTTGGCATGATAACAAATCGATTCATCCGGTATCTGTGCAACCTTTACCTCAAGATCACGAAGGTCGGACGCCCGGTCAATTTCCGTGCCGTCCGGCATGCGGAAAACAAAATCTCCGAATCCCAAATGGTTCAGAAAAAAATCGTGTAACTCCGCAAGAAGGTTTGGAGAATTTTTGTCCAGAAAAACAGACGGAATTTGATCTGCATTTGCCTTATTGGATGATTTGGAACTCATCAAGAGAAGGGGAAGATCAGGGATTTCCTCTTTTATTTGTGACAGTAATAAAAACCCTGCATCATCGATCAGTCTTCCATTTTTAGGGATGCGGGTATCTGATATAATGCCGAACAGATATGACCGGAACTTTTGGCAGAGTTCCATGGCTTCTTCATAGTTCTCCGCCAACAGGATTTTGGGTCTGGCCCGCATGGTGAGCAGTCGATGTTCTTCGTTGAGACCGGATCCAAGGACAGCCTGGGTTTGTTTTACAATTTCTTTGTAAATCATGGGTAGAAAAGAAGAGTAATAAACCGGCGAATCCTCGACCAGAATCAGTACCCGGACCATTGCCTTCCGGGTGTCGTTTTCAACATTCATGCGATCTTCCACGTTTTTAACCAACGCGAGCAACAGATCGGAATTGCCGGACCAGATAAAACTTTTGTCAATCCCTTTACAATCCTTGCTTTTCGGAAATGGATAAATACCGATGGGGCTGTGAGCCAGTAGGATAACCGGAAGGCTGGGGTTGAGTTTCTTAATCTCCAGACCCAATGAAAACGCATCCATGTCATCGACATGGGGCATGGTTAGCACCATATCGAAGTTTTTCTTATTCAAGTAAGACAGTGCTTCTCTCGCCGAAGACGCTCGCGTGACCCTGGGCGGAAGGCTAAGGTTTAACCCACTGTATTCATTTATAATCCTTGATGCAGGACTGCCATCCTCTTCCATTATGAACACATCATAGGGACTGGAAACAAATAAGATTTCACGCACCTTGATTGACATCAACTCGTGAAAAACTTTTAAGTGTGAATAAAATTCACCGGGTATTTGACTGTCTTCTTGAATCATCCTATGTTCCGATTTGATGATTGTTGATCAGGATGGCAGCGGGAGATAAGTGATCCCAAGGCCGGGGTGAAACCACCAGAGATGTTTTTAAACGGTCTCTGGTGGGTATTGTAATGCCATTTACATATTTTTTCAAGAATCGATTATCTGGAGAGCTTCCTCCCGATAGGCGTCCATTACATACGCCGTACCTGTGACTTTGGCACACTCTTCGGTCAGTGAGAATATGTCATTTCGACTGATGTATTTGACGGCCCAGTTTCTGGATCCAGCCATTATTTGTTGAAGTCCGACCTTGATTTTATCCACCACGCTGAAAATGCCGACGGCACCCAAAGGAAGACGTTCGGCTTCCGAACCGTATTTTTCTTTTAAAACTTCATAATTCATAAATATTTCTTCTTTGTTAGATCCAAATCTCGAAACTGTGGTCGGAAGACCACCGTCTTCTCCTCGCAACCACTTTTCAGTGTTTTTACCCACCATGCCCGGGATCATTAACGCGCGGCCCATGCATACGGCCTTACAGTACGGTGCACCTAAAGCCAGTGCTTTGAAAACATGATCCTCGGAAGAGAACCCACCGGCAAATGCGATGTCCGGGACCGGTTTTCCCCGTTGAGCCAGTCGTTCACATAGCTCATAGGCCATGGAGTGGAGGTAGATGGAGGGAATGCCCCACTCGGTCATCATTCTCCAGGGGCTCATTCCGGTCCCTCCCGGAGCACCGTCAATGGTCAAAAGATCAATATTGGCATCGCTGGACCAGCGTATGGCCATGGCCAGTTCTCTCATGGGGTAGGCGCCTGTTTTCAATGTGATACGTTTGGCGCCGAGCTTTCGAATTCTTTCCACTTCATTCATAAAGCCTTCCTGGTCGATGAATCCGAGACGCGAATGCCGCTCAAATTGCTTGAGGGGACCCGCCTTAAAAGCAGCCTGGAAAGCGGGTTGCTCCGGGTCCGGCGTAACAATGTAGCCCCGTTTTTTTAATTCCAGCGCCCGGTCCAGAGAGTTTACCTTAATTTCACCACCGATACACTTGGCGCCTTGCCCCCATTTCAGCTCGATGGTTTCGACGCCAAACTTATCAATGACGTATTCCGCAACTCCGTTGCGGGTATCCTCAACGTTCATCTGTACAAGAATATCCCCGTAACCTTCATGATAGCGACGATATTCTGTTATACGGCGGTCCATCTCCGGAGATTTTGTAACCTTGCCGTTTTTGTCGAGTTCCAACTCAGGATCAATCCCGCATACATTTTCTCCACACACCAGGGTGATACCGCTGATTGCAGCTCCTATTGCAAAGTGTTCCCAATTTCTGCGGGCAATATCCGTACTGCCGAGTGCTCCGGTGAAAATAGGTACTTTCATTTTCACTTTGTCGGTGACACCGAAAGATGTTTCCGTATTCACGGCCGGGAATGTCGCCTTATCCGGATCAGGGTCTATTCCTTTTGCCCCCATTGCGTAGCCCATAATATTAAGGTGAGAGTAGTCAATCGGGTAGTCCTTGTCGGCACCGGCGGTGATGCTCCCGAAAGGCTCCGGATAAAGGAGCTCACGGCCACGAAATGTGGCCCTGAACAAATCGCAATTGCCCTTGCATCCATCGATGCATCGGCTGCAGATACCGGATTGGGGCGCAACGTCTCGAGATCGGTTTTTTGTTTGTAATGCTTCATTGGCATTTGGTCGATGTAAGTTCAAAACTGTTCTCCTTTCACAATTTAAATTCTAAATAAAAAAAAGCGTCTGCCTGGTTAAGGAAAAGACGCCTTTGTCTTTTATCGTTGAAAAAAATCCACACGCCTTTGTGTGTAATTTTATTCATACTAATTTTACTAATTTTAAGATTATATTATTAGCTATGCTAATATAATTTGTCAAGTAATGTTTGACTCATTTTATAATATTTCTCAAATGGTTCATGCCGAGGTCAATACAGACTGCCGAATACGTTATTGTCGATATTTATCCTGTCAATTCTGGCATGAACCAAGGTGTTTTTGAGATGATCCTCACCGGTTACATGAACCGGTATATAGTTTGATGATATTCCCTTAAGCAAACCCGTGGATTTGTCCCTTTTATCTTCAATAAGGATTTCAACCGGTTTCCCTGTAAACTTTTTGTAAAAATTTATTTTTTTTACGTGGCCGAGACTGCGCATTTTCTTACATCGGGCTTTGATGGTTTTTGAATCCACCTGTTGTGGATAACTGCTGGCCGGTGTCCCCTTTCGAGCTGAAAACGGGAAAACATGCAGATAGGTGATGGGCAATTCATGGATTAGTGAATATGTATTTTCAAAAGCCTTTTCGGTTTCACCGGGAAAACCGATTAACGTATCCACACCTATGGCGGCACCAGGAAGCAATTCATTAATTTTTACAATCTGATTTTTGAAAAGCGAACGGGTATAGGGCCGGTGCATTTTTTTTAAGATAAGATCGTCCCCGCTTTGCAGAGGAAGATGAAAGTGATGACAAAAAATGTCTGCTTTTGCCACAATCTGTATTAAATCATCCGTAAGCTCGTGGGGTTCTATGGAACTGAGTCGCACACGGTCCATAGGATGGGTATCACCAATCCGGTGTAACAGCTCTGTTAAACCGGTTTTTGGAGAAAGATCCAATCCATAGGCGCCCAGATGCACGCCGGTGAGGACAACTTCGTGGTATCCGGCCTGTTTAAGCTGTGTTATATTTTCTATTACGTTTTCAATCGGCATACTGCGGCTGCGTCCCCGCGCATAGGGGACAATGCAGTATGTGCAGAAACTGTCACAGCCGTCCTGAATTTTTAAAAACGGACGGGTTCGGTTCCCCGAGGGCGCTGCCGAAGTCTGTTCGAACTTGTGTTCAGAAAATATGTTCTGCCGAATCAGGCGAGGGTAGGGGGCTTCTTCTTTTGATAAGACCATATCCGGTATTTTAAATTTATCCGCGTGACCGATGATGTGGTGAATGCCGTTTATTTTATCGATTTCATCAGGCTCGGTCTGGGCATAACAACCGGTGACAATAATACGTGCCCCGGGATTGGATCGTATGGCCTGTCGCACCGCCTGCCGTGACTGCATGGATGCTTTCTGTGTGACCGTGCAGGTGTTGATAATACACAGGTCTGATTTTTCTTTGGGGTGTACCGGATGCCATCCTGAGTTTTTCAGTTGATGGGCCATGGCATCCGACTCGGATTGATTTACTTTACAGCCCAGTGTGGTGATCGTAAACTTGGGGAAATGATTCTGTATACTTGATACCGGATTCGAGCTTACCTTTTTTTTTCGTTTTTTCATCAATTTTTATGCAATACTCAGATAATAACTGATTTTATATACACTGGTACTATGTCTTTTATCAATAGAAAAAGCTGGCAACTACAGGGTAAACGCATTTGAATCCCAATATAGGAAGAACGCTCCACGACGGCGTATATCGCTTTCCAACCGACTGAAACTTGTGCTTAAGCACCCGTAAGCCCGAGCCGAGCCGGAGTTGTTAAGAACAATTCGTCGTAAAATTATCCTATTGATTCTTTTGTCATAATTTCATAGTGTGTTATTAAAATGAATGAATAAGGATCAGGGAGAATCTCGCATGGAAAAAAATATCGGGTTTA
Organism: Deltaproteobacteria bacterium; assembly: GCA_019310125.1. Classification (GTDB taxonomy): domain Bacteria; phylum Desulfobacterota; class Desulfobacteria; order Desulfobacterales; family UBA11574; genus S5133MH16. The sequence goes on from JAFDEW010000005.1 coordinate 20,370, forward strand.
TCTCCACGCGATTTGCCGGAACCGACGGTGTTACTCTAGAAACCAGTAAATGGGCCCAGGTGCTCAAGCAAATGGGTCACCAATGCTTCTGGTTTGCCGGTCGGCTGGACAAGACCCCGAGCCAAAGTATGCTGGTGCCCGAGGCTTTCTTTCAACACGAACAGAATCAATGGATCAACGAGCAAATTTTGGGGAAAAAAGCACGTTCATCGGCAGTTACCGATACGATCCATAACATGAAAACGCTTCTGAAAGCCCGGATAAAAGAATTTATTGAAAAATTCTCCATTGATTTGCTGATACCCGAAAATGCGTTGACCATTCCCATGCACGTACCTTTGGGCATTGCCATTACCGAAATTATCGCTGAAACCCAGATCCCCACCATCGCTCACCACCACGATTTTTATTGGGAGCGAACGAGATTTTTCGTCAATGCCGTGGGAGATTACCTTCGCATGGCATTTCCGCCGAATCTGCCCAGCCTGTATGAAGGGTTTGGAAATGCCTTTCTGGAGGCCATCTACTTCAAAAAGCCGATTCTTGTTAATCGGTATGCTATTTTTGTGCGCGACATTGAACCCAAGGGATTTGATCTGATTGGCATGGATGGCTTCTTGACCAGAAAAACCGTCGAGAAAGTAAGAGAGGTTCTCACTTCGAACCAGCGAAAGGATCAGATGGTCGACCATAATTACCAGGTGGCCAAGCGGTATTATTCTTATTCAATACTTCGAAGATGGCTAAATACATTGATGAGCAATTTTTTCGGCATGGAAGCCCAATCTCAATGGAAGTCCGATTTTTTATGAGCTTCGTGCTGAAACAAACTCAAGGCAGGATTGGATTCTTGATAGCAATGTTATTGAGGTAACCGTGAACCCCTCACCGCGATTTCCATTGAAGGGCGAACCGTTCAGATTGGTGCCTGGCGGTACCTTATCCAGGGGGTGAGCGGATATGACGTGCGGGGTCGATGTGTGGCTCAACACGCCCCAGAAACCCAGGGAAGCTTCCGGCACCAGCGGTATGAAAGCAGCCCTCAACGGCGTTCCCGGCCTGAGCATACTGGACGGGTGGTGGATTGAAGGTCATGTGGAAGATGTAACCGGCTGGTCAATCGGCAATGCGAAACATATTGCCGCGGCCTATCACGGCTGTACATCGGAACAGATTTGTCGATCCTGCTGATGAAAAATAATTTTGCACACTATTCTTACGCCAAATAAAGATACATACGCCTCCCTTTTTATAAACCGTCCAAAGCGTAACCTTTAAAAAGACTCTTGATGAATGATCTTACGCTATCTGAACTCTTGAAATTCGAAAAATATTCATTTATACTATTTTTTTATTTTGTCTAATTCCTAAACAATCCGGCGACGATTGGCGGCGGTAACGCTGACACCGAACATTAAGGGAAGAACCATGAAAGTATTAACTATCCGGTTTAAAAATATAAATACGTTGAAGGGGGAATGGGAGATCCATTTTAACCGCCCTCCACTCCAGGAAGCAGGTCTATTTGCCATTACCGGCCCCAACGGGTCCGGTAAGACCACTATTTTTGATGCCATTTCATTAGGACTTTACGGTGAGACGACCCGTCTTAAAAATTTACCGGAGCAGATCATGAGCAAACAAACCTCGGACTGCTATTGCGAGGTTACGTTTTCGGTGAACAGCCATGTGTTTCGCTCGACCTGGTCACTAAGTTTAACCGATGGCAAACCCAATGCGCCGGCGATGAGACTTGTCGAATTAAACGATACGGAACAAATTCTTGAAGATACCATTGTGGCGGTTCGCACCCGTATCACCGAACTGACCGGTCTCGATTTTAAGCGCTTTTCCCGATCCGTAATGTTGCCTCAAGGGGAGTTTGCCGCTCTTTTAAACGCCCTGGATTCCGAACGAATGGAAATTCTAGAAAAAATTGTCGGCAAAGGAATATATTCCGAGTCTATAACAGCCGCTTTTGAAAAAGCCGAGATAGAAAATAAAAAACTTGAAGCACTAAAAGAAGCGATTCAAGATTTTCCTCCCATGCACGCGTCAGTAATTGCGAGTCTTCAGGAAGCGGTTCAGCAGTTGGAAGATGATTTTCAGGAGGCCGAAGATTCATTTTTCAAATTAAGCGAAAGGGAAAAACAGCTTAAGCGCCATAACCAATTACAAAAGAAATACCACGAAAATCAAATTGCTCTTGTCGAAGCTCAAAACCGCAAAGAACAGATGAAAGCAGACCTTGAGCGTCTAAAAAAGGCCATGGATGCGGCAGGTTTTGAAAAAGACCTTGAACGGTTCGGCAGCCGCAAAACCGAGGCGTCCAAGGATTTGGATGCACTAAAAGAATTTGAAAAAGAAACTGCGGATCTGGAAGATCGACTGAGGGTATTGACGGAAAGTGAAGAGATTCATGCGATTGGGCTGGATCAGGCTCAAAAAACCTGGTCCGAACGGCAGGGATTAATTGAGAAGACTATAGAAATTGACGGTCAGATTGAGGCGGCAAACAATGCGCTTGTAAAGTTGCTGGAGCGCAAGGCATCGGTCCAGGAAGAACAGAACAAGATTCAGCAGGATCTACTGGCGACTGAGCAAAAGATCACAGAAAATGAAGCGCTTCAAAACAATACGGAACGCTGGCTCAAAGAACATGCCGGATATGAAGAACTGGTCAAACGGATTCCCATGATCGGAGGCGCGCTGGAACGGTTGCAAGGGATCCGTCGCAGTATGTCAGAAAATTCCGTTCAATATAAGTCGGCCGTGAAGGCCGAAAAAAAAGCGTCTGCTTTGCTGACGAAAACCACGCGTAAAGTCGAAAAACTTCAAAACAAAGCCGAGAAAATCAAGGCCCGAAAAGCTGAACAGGAAAAAATGGCTTTCGCCCTCATGGGCGACGTTTCCCCGGAAAAATCTGAAAACATGTATACCGAACAAAAAGATCGGCTGGCAAACTATCAATCCATGCTTAAGATTGCCAAAGCATTCGCCAAGCAGGACGCAGGGAACGAGGAAGCCCTGGAAAAGGCATTGGAACAAGCTGAGCAAGAAGTCGAAGGCTTGCGGAAAATATTTGAATCGGAAAACAACATCCTGTCCGCCATAAAAAATACGGCCAGATTCGTATCTTACAGAAATCAGCTTAAAGCAAAAGAACCGTGTCCTCTGTGCGGTTCACCGGATCATCCTTATGTGACTACCGGACTGCCGTTTGGAAAAGAACCGGCCGAGGCTCTTAGAGATCAGGAGAATAAGCTAAAGCAAATCCAAGATCAAATGAAAGCCCTTTCAGACCGGATTTCCGGACTTAAGAACCAGCATGAACCTTTGGTGGAACTGCGGAAAAAATGGAACCTGTTATGTCAGGCAATGGGAGTCGAATGCACGATTGGGGATCGGCACTCGGTTAAGAAATCCATTCGGACACTGAAAAAGGATATGCGAACGCAAGAGGCCCAAATCAAAAAGATTCGAAAACATTTTAAGAAAACAGAAAGATTTGACCAGGCAATGCACAAAAAATCAGCTGTGTTGGTTGAGAGGCAAAAGCTTTCGGATAAACTTCAAAATGAGTTAACTATGCACCAAAATAGGGCATCTTCACTGGAGCTGGAAGCTCAGAATGATAAACAAAAGGAAGTGGAACTGATACAAAGCCTCGATCAGGATCTTGAGATATTCAAAGAAAAGATACCGGGTCCGGGAGCAGAAAATGAACTGAATCAGCGACTGGAAGCAAGAAGGGTTGACTTTCTCAACCATCTGAATGCTGAAAACGAATTAAAAGAACAGGCAATCCTATTAAAAGATAAGATCGAGGCCTTACCGCAAGAACTTAACCGGTTGAAAACGGAAGCAAATAATTTGGAAGGGCAGATTAAAGGCGACCGAGAATCGTTACTCGCGCTGCAAAACAAACGAGAGATGAGCTTTGGAACCGGAGACCCGATTCAAGAAAAGCGGGAAACCGAAACAGGATTACTAGAGAAGAAAGAAGAAATAGAAGCTATCCGGCAACACATCCGAGAGGTTCGAGATACCCTCTCGGAAAAACAGCGGTTGAAACAGAGCACGGAAAAAAAATATCGGGACATTCAAAAAGAATGTGAAGATCTTGAACAAAATCTTTCGACCCAGGTTATTGCTTCGGGCTTCAGCACCTTGGAGGATGTCCAAAGCAGTTTTTTGGGTCCTGAAGAACAGCAGACCATCAAAGATAAACAGGAAACCACAGATCGCGAACTCGCGGAGTGTACTGCAAATTTAACTGCAATTCGGGAAGAATTCGACGAAGAGGGAGAAAAGGAAACGGCTGTGGAATCTTTGGAAGATTTAAGCCTGCAGGTTCAGGATTCGCGTAAGCGAAAGGATGAACTGGAAGAAGCGCTCTCCGCCGGCTTTGACCGTTTGAACTACCAGAAAGCCATGGGAAAAAAATATGAACAAAAAATTCAGGAAATGGAAGAACAGGAAAAAATATGCGATCGAATGCATGAAGAAAAAGAGTTTTTTGAATCGGCAGGAGAGGCTGACATCAAAAAGCGGGTTCAAGAACTTATGCTGGAGCGTTTACTCGAACACAGCAACCCACGACTCGAAGAACTCAGTGGCCGGTATTATTTGAGATGTCGTGAAAAACACGGGCTGGGGTTGGAAATCGAAGACCTTTTTCATCAAGGAGCACGCAGACCCATCAATACATTGTCCGGCGGCGAGAGTTTTTTGGTCAGCCTTGCAATGGCCCTGGGCCTTTCAGATATTGCCAGCAATGGCCGAAAAATAGAATCTCTTTTTATTGACGAGGGCTTCGGCTATCTGGATGATGAGACCTTATACAATGTACTTTCCACGCTTAAGAATCTGAAAACAAACGGTAAAATGGTGGGTATCATTTCCCATGTCAAGCGGCTTGAGGATGAAATTTCCACTAAGATACGAATAAACAAAATTTCCGCAGGGGTGAGCGGTTTAGAAGTGGTGGCATAACCCTATTCCAGAATACCTTTAGGGTGCATTACCAGTTTGTTAATTGCTATCCAAGACTTTTTTGGTTTCAGGTGTCAGGTTTCAGGTATCAGCAAATTCGTTTCTTACTCCTGACACCTGAAACCTGACACCTGATTGCAAGGCTTTCGCTCAAAAAATGAATAAGTGAATGGGTGAAAACCATTTTAACAAATCGGTAATGCTCACCACTTTTACACGTTGATGATCCGGCAGGCAGCGAACGAGCCGGCCATTTTTTTTATTCGCATTTTCAGGATCAAAATAATGTGCTATAAGATTTATTTGAAGGTTCAAAACACGATGGACGGTTTATAAGCAAATTTGTCGTATCGTTTTTAAGCAAGACATTGTTGTCTACTTAAATAACCGGGAAAGAAGGTATGGCGGCAACGCTCAATTTTCAAAGAAAATTCTCAGCATTACTGGTTTATGGAAGGCCTCCCCTGGTATTTGGTGGCATGCTCTGCGGAATTGCGGTTATGTGGACCCGAAACCCGCTGCTTTACACCTTGGGGGTGTCGCTGCTTTTTATTTCCATGAGTTTTGATATGATCGACGGATGGCTTACAACCCGCTTTCATCTCCACTCCACACTGGCTCATCTCACCGACCGTGTCATGGACAAAATTGTTTATTCAATCATTTTCCCGCTGGTGGCCGTGGGCATTATGTGGCGTATTCTTTTTACCTCGCCTACAGGTGCCAAGGCCGAATTGCTTCATGGTATTTTTGTATTGATTTTGTGCGTAACCGTTCTGATTCGTGACAATTTTGCTCATTTTATGCGTTTTTTCGCTATGCGCACCGGACCGGAACCGGAATTAAGAGAATTTACACGGCTAAGAACAATTGTGGCCGCGCCGGTCGGAACTCTCCTGTACGCGCATGCTTTTTATGTTCCGGGCGGTCCGACTTCTCTG
>JAFDEW010000383.1 GCA_019310125.1 Deltaproteobacteria bacterium
GTTAAACCGCCTTCTGGCCAGAAGCCTTATGGAAAAAACCAAGGTCTATCGTTTGCTTAAAGGCTATCGAAACCGTCCCCCTGCCAATTTGACATTGCTTGAAGAAATTTTGATTCGTTTGTCCCAGCTCGTAACGGATTTTCCGGAAATCGAGGAGCTGGACATCAACCCCCTTATGGTCACGAAAAACGATTTCTGTGCAGCGGATGCCCGAGTTCTTCTGAAATCGACTCAGGTTCCGTCCCCCCTTCATCTGGTTATCAGTCCTTATCCCAGCCAGTATGAAGTCAGAATCCAACATAACGAGGTGGGTGAATTATTCATTCGCCCCATAAGGCCTGAGGATGCCCCGCTTTTGGTGAAGCTTTTTGAATCACTTTCGCCCCAGAGTGTTCTTTTTCGATTTTTCAGCCCCTTAAAGATGCTTCCGCATCGTATGCTCGCGCGCTTCACTCAAATCGACTATGACAGGGAAATTGCATTGGTGGCGCTTTGCGGGCCGGAACTCAATGAAAAAATGTTGGGCGTTGCCCGCATTATCACCGATGTTTACAACCGGAAACACGCAGAATTTTCCGTTATTGTCGGAGGTCCCTGGCAGGGCAAAGGTATTGGTGCGGAGCTGCTCAAGCGGTGTCTGTCAATTTCCAAAGACCGCGGGATTGAAAAAGTGACGGGTATTGTTTTGCCTGAAAACACACAAATGTTGGCATTGGCGAAAAAATTGGGTTTTAACGCCAAAAAGGTTACGGGAGAGAGTGACTATAAATTAATTATAGATCTTACAAAATTGACGGTCTCGTAAAAAGTCCAACTTCTGCGTTGTGCTGCATTTCGCAATCATTCAACGTACGATAAGTACGCCTCATGATTACAAAATTTACACGCCTTGAATTTGAACTTTTTACGAGACCGTCTAAATCGGACTTTTTACGAGTTCATCAAAATTATAAAAAGGAATATTTAAAGCATACATCAATCGGCTCCTGCCTCCATTTTAACCTAAGAGCTCTCAACCCCTCAATCTTTACTAAGAAATTTTCTGGCCTTTTCAACTATTTAAATATATAATTGCCTAAAACCGGATGAATTTGGCTTTTTACGAATTCGCCAAAAATTAAAGGTTTCGTAAAAATTACATAGTGTCCTTCCATAAATGAGGATTTTTGTTCAAGATCAAGGCATGCGAAAAAAATAACCGCAGGCATATAGTTGATATTTTGAGGATTATTTTTTGAGCATAACGCAGAGATTGGGCAAAAAGACCATTTATGGATGGACACTACCTATCCATAACTGACGTTCGGAGCGTTTACAAAATGAGACTCGGAATTATAGGTCTTCCCGGATCCGGCAAATCCACGATATTTGAAGCATTAACCCAAAGCATTCTTCCTGAAGGCCATAAGGGTGAAAACCGTATCGGTACGATACCGGTTCCTGACCAACGCTTAGCAGTCTTAAGTGAGATGTATAAACCCAAAAGGACCATTTATGCCAAGATGGAATATTTTCTTCCGGGAATGCTGGGACAAAAAAAAGATCAGAAGAATTGGAATCAGGCAAGGGACTGTGATGCTTTGATTCATGTGATCCGAAATTTTGCTGTTTACGGATTTGAAAAACCGAGCCCCAATCATGATTTTCAAGCCATGGATCAGGAATTGATATTTGCGGATCTTGTTGTGGTTGAAAAAAAGCTGGAAAATATCGAGCTGGACAGAAGACGGGACAAAAAGACGTCTCCTCAGGAAGTTTCTCTTTTAAACCAATGCCTTAAAAATCTTGAAAACGAGACGCCGTTAAGAAAGTCTCCGGATCTTGCATCCGCCCATGAGTTAAGGGGCTATGCGTTCTTATCCGCAAAACCCATGCTGGTTATGTTTAACAACGAAGATGAGGATGACGCGATTCCTGAAGCAAAAGAGTTGACGTCCACGGAAAATTGCACGGTGATAAGGGGTATACTCGAACAGGAACTGGCCCAGATGTCCGTTGAAGAAGCAGAGGAGTTTTTGTCCGAGTTCAATATTACCGCATCTGCCATGGACAGGGTCATCAAACAATCCTATGAACTGCTGGGTCTTGTCTCTTTTTTCACCGTGGTTAATGATGAAGTAAAAGCCTGGACCGTAAAAAAACAGACCCAAGCTGTTGACGCGGCAGGGGAAATCCATACGGATATGCAAAAAGGGTTCATACGTGCAGAGGTGATTTCCTATGAAGACCTCATGAGCGCAGGCACCTATCATGAAGCCAGAAAGAAGGGAAGTGTAAGACTTGAGGGAAAAACGTACGAGGTTCAGGACGGAGATATTATAACCTTTCGGTTTAATGTGTGATCCACATTTAAAAAGATTTGAGTCTGGCTATTCGATTCGGTACACGGGGTTTTGAATGTGTTCACTTTTGCAGTGCGGGCACCGACTCGGGCGGGTAAATCGCTTTCGTTGTTCAAAAACGAATCCACACTCCAAACACTCGGCAGGTATGATCATCAGTTTTTTTTTCTGAGCAGTTACAGAACGCGCAATATGAGAAAGATGCGTATAAACCTCTTTTTCCCGAATACTCAGGGTTTGCGAAAGATCTCTGGCACTCATCTCTTTGTTATCCAAAAGTTCAATCATCTGCTTTCGTATGGTTTTCACGCAACCCCTGTTTTTTGGGTTAAGATTGTCCCCACGTAACCCTGAGCACCTCCTGATAGGTGGTTTCTCCTGCCAGCAGTTTTATCAAAGCGTTTTCTCGCAGCGTGATCATTCCCTCTTTTTTGGCCTGGGTGGCAATGGCTTT
>JAFDEW010000086.1 GCA_019310125.1 Deltaproteobacteria bacterium
TGCGACAAAGATACCGAGAACCATTATGGGAAGCGGTGCAAAAAATAGACCGGCCAGAGCGAAAAGAATCCCCGCAACAAGTTCATGTCCCATCATATTTCCCATAAGACGGAAAGAAAGTGACAGTATGCGTGCTAAATGGCCAATGAGCTCAATGGGAAATATAAGAGGTACCATCCACCATACAGGCCCAAGGAAGTGTTTTATATATTTGACTCCGTGATATTTAATACCGATAACATGGGTAAAAAGTACAACAATAAGTGCACATGAAAGGGTTGTGTTCAGGCTGGCGGTGGGCGGATAGAATCCGGGAATAAGCCCTATTATGTTGCAGGTAAAAATATAAAGAAAAATCGTCGCCAGAAGCGGGAAGAGCCAGCGGCCTTCCTCCCCCGTAATATCAATCGTAAATTCTTCAAGTGCTGAAATAATGATCTCCATAAGATTTTGTACTTTTGTGGGAACAAGGCTTACACTTTTAGAAGCAAGGAACCCGAGTACGATAAGGATGATCATAACAACCCACGAATAAACAATGTGAGGATATGAATGGGCGAAATGCCCAAGACCGATCAGTTCAAACAACTTTATAAAAAAGAGATACGGATGTTCCACCTTAAGTTGCCTCCTTGAAAATATGTTTTGTTAGTTCGCACATGGTTGCAATCATTATACTTGCAACCACAACCGAAAGACCGATAAAAAGACCCAGAGGGTCAACATAGTGACCTGATATGAGGACAAATATAATAAGGCCGCTGATTAAAAAGCGGATATAATATTTGGCTAAAACAACGCTGTAAGAAGACAGGCGGGAGGGTCTGAACGCTTTTTTAAGTGTCCGGTACAATAAATGGAAGTTGACGGTAACAATAAGGCCGCCAAAAATAATTCCCCTGGCACAATCAGGGGGCAAAAGAATAAGCCCGATAATGCTTGCAACAGAAAACAGAATCCAGTTTGAGTGAGTAACAAATTTTAAGAGACGCTGTTGAATTTCCACGCTATAAATATCCTGTCAGAGTTTTCTGCTCTTTTTTATCGCAAGCCCGATATTTCTATATCCTGCCGCGATCCCGAGCCCAAGGCAAATAAGCGTAAACCACGGAGTTGTGTTAAATACCCGTCTGTCAAGGTAAACTCCCACAGCAAGCCCGATAAAGATGGAAAGCGATACGGACAAGCCGATACTGCTATAATATGCCAGTTCCTTTATGGCACGTCTGGTTTCCCTCTTCATGGGAAAGAACACCTTACTTGAACAAGAAAAAACTCTTGAAATCAAGAGCCGATAAAACGCATTGCATCTAACACATGAAATTCAGCAAGTCAATGCAAAAAAACATTAAATTTGTTCCATCGCAGATTTGTATGATGAGTTGGTTTGATGTTAAATATATATTGTTTTTGGTGTCGGGTGTCAGGTGTCAGGTTTCAGGAATGAATCCCAGATGGCAGTTGTGTCATTTTAATTAATCTCAGTAGGTTACGGTGGGTTGCTTAGCAGAAAGCAATGGCTGAATACTAAACCCTGAACGTTGAACCTCTGAACCTTGAACCTTTAAACCATGAATCCTGAACCCTGAAAACTTACAATTTTCTTAAACAGGTCTTTGTTTTTCATAATTATTATTATAGATTACAGCTTAAGACACCTTACATCAAAAACCGGACCGTCAGAACAAACATGCATGTAATTCCCTGAAGCCGTTTTGCCTTCAACCGCGCACCCAAGGCACGCCCCCATGCCACAGGCCATGACCGTTTCCATGGAAACCTGGCAAGGGACGGTATGTTTTTCTGCGATACCCGCCACACATTTTAACATGTCCAAAGGGCCGCAGGCGTAAATAATATCCGGCAGATTCATTTCCAAAGCCGTCTCCAGGGGATGGGTGACAAAACACTGGTCCCCGGCACTCCCATCGTCCGTTGTGACATGGATTTTCATACCCATATGCAAAAAATCATCGGCGCACAGCAGGTCATCCTTTGATCTTCCGCCAAGAAAAACCATACATTCAAAAGGATCTGTCCCTTTTGTCTGCAGATATGAAGCCAAAAAAAACATCGGCGCAACCCCGATTCCTCCGGCAACAATAAAAATCCGTTTATAATGATTTGAAGACATAAACCCATTGCCCAGGGGACCGAGGATATTTACAACCTCACCTTTACCGTGTTCGGAAAGCATTTTTGTGCCTTCTCCCACCACCTTGTAAAGGAGTTCAATCCCTGCTGCCCGACCTCCGGTGTTAATAATGCTGTGTATTGAAAACGGTCGAGGCAGAAAAGGAGACATTCTGCCGGGAAAGTGCAGCATGATGAACTGACCGGGTGTTGCGTCTGAATATCCATTGTGACACGTTAAACCGATTTTATAATATTGGTTTCCGACCCGGTTATTCCACAGAATTTTTGCTTTTTCCTGATACATATGATCAATATTTAGGTGGTTAAAGCGCTTTCCCGGTTTATCAGGGTTAGGTTATGGATTATTTGTAGGCGTTCACGAGTTCAAAGGTTCAGGGGTTCAAGGTTCCATTTTCGTCCCCGGATTGCATTTGGGATACGTATTTACGAGAAAAGCGTCAATTTCGTCAGGCTTAATCCAAAATTTGAAGCCAAATTGGCAATTACTTGGGAATTTGAACATTTGTAACGAGAACTTCGGATCTTCAATGCCTTCTTTGTCCTTAACCCTGAACGTTGAACCCTGAACCTGTGAACGGTTACGATTATTTAAGACCGATTACGGATGCAAATCTTCCGGTGGCACCCTCTCCGCGAAATGAAAAAAACCGGTCCGGATGGCATTTTGTGCATAACCGGCTTAAACTCACGTTATCCATCAAAACCCCAGCCTGAAAAAGCTGGTCACAGCTTAATGACCAGAAATCAAAATGATCGTTATCATCCTTGTACTTCCAGTACCTTTTGGGGATCTCTTTTTCGTAGTTCACGAACTCGGCACAGCATGGACCCAGAGACGCACCGATTCCCGCAACAATATCACAGGCAAAGCAACCAAAGCTTTTTTTCATTACCTTTATTGTAAGGCCGATGATATCATTTATACTTCCCCGCCATCCCGAATGAACATTTGCCACAACTTGCTGAACCGGATCATACATAATTACCGATTGACAGTCGGCCACCTGTATCACAAGAATCTTTTTTCGTATATTCGTAACCAGGGCATCCCCCACATATTCGTGATCGGAATCCGGATTAGACACGCCAATCTGTCTGCTTAAAATTTCCGACGGTTCAACTTCACCACAACCATCAGAATCAAACATGATAACGTTATTATTATCTTTCGGAAATACCATGACTCTGCTTCCATGAACCTGGTCCGCAAAAACAAGGTCTTCTTGGTTGAGGCATTTTGATATTATTTCCCTGTTCCGCCTGACATTTTGATCATCATCACCAACACCGAAGCCCACGTTTAAGCTTCGAAAAGGATCAGCGCTTACACCGGTGTTTCTCGTAAAAATTCTATGCCGGATACCCGGAAGGTTCGCAAGTTTTTTAAATTCTAAAAATGAAATGCCATTTTTATGCGTTATTATCATGGCATGAATTCCCTCACTCTCCACGCTCGAATTGATAACGCCTTACGATTCTTTGGATGATTCGCGACGTCGAAACTTCGGGGACTACCGAAACCCTGACCACTTTGCCGCCATTTGCTTTTACAATATCAGCCCCTATGATCTGTTCTTCAATCCAGTCGGCTCCCTTTACAAGCACATCGGGCTTTAATGCCTTTATAATTTTTAGCGGGTCCGGTTCATTAAATATCGTAATATAATCTACACACTCCAAACCGGCCAGAACTTCAGCCCTCTGATTCTGGTTCACTATCGGTCTGTTTTCGGGTTTTATGGATCTTACCGACCCATCGGAATTTAATCCTACCACCAGAACATCCCCTTGGGATCTGGCAGCGGCAAGATAACGCACATGACCCACATGCAGAATATCAAAACATCCGTTTGTAAAAACGATCTTTTTCCCTGACTTGCTTAGGTCATGCACAACTTTTATCAAGTCTTGTAATTCTAATATCTTAGATAACATATCTTTTTGTATTGAATATTTACTATTGACGATTGATGATTTTCTGTAACAATTTACAGATATTCTCACAATATCGTTTCGTTCAGAGAAGTATATAACGTCCGAAGTTCCGAGCCAATCCATTTGGGACTATTTGATCCAGCGTTTTATGTCAATCTTCAATTTTCAATCGAAAATCTTCAATCACACAGCCCGTGCCAGTGTTAGCACATCTACGTGTCCGGCACCACCCCTCAATAAAACCTTTGCACATTCATTTACAGTGGCTCCGGTGGTATACACATCATCCACGAGCAGTATTCTTTTACCCGTAATTTTCGAATCATTGCTTATATTGAATGCATTCTTAATGTTTGCTAAACGTTCCTTGCGCCCTAAACCGGTTTGGGGCTCCGTCCATCTTCTTCTTTCAAGAACATTTATGCCAATCGGTATATCCGGCGATCCCACATGTAAAAATTCTGCAATGCGTACCCAGTCCTTTACCAAAAGAAATGATGGGTTGAACCCTCGCATTCTCAATTTTTTTATATGTAGCGGAACCGGCACGATCAAATCCATACTCATTTTATCCCAAAAATTGATAAAAGCAGTAAAAAGAAGGGTCCCGAGAGGTCGTGCCAGTTGGGTTTTTCCTTTGTACTTAAAACAATGTATCACCGCCATAAGTGTGTCTTTATAAATCCCCACTGATCGTGCGATTTGGAATCTTTTTGGTGAATCCATGCACTCTCCGCAGACGTGGTCTTCCCATTGCCTGCTTTTAAACACCATGCCGCATCTGGAACATTGGGGAGATTCAACGGGCAAAAATCCTGAAGTACAGGTCGGACACAAAAACGGGGCCATCCATTTCCCAAAGACTTTAGGGATATTATCCGAACAATAATTACCGTGGGCGGAAGTTACCACTGGGTTTTCAATTAATTCCTGCGCAATGTTTGAGCGGTCCGCATCCATAACCCTTGGTTCCAGATCGCGTATTTTATGTTGTGCGGAATGAAAAAAAGATCCGCACACCAAACATCGCGTCGGAAAAATGGCTTTTTTAAAGGTGTTGGCGATACGAATGAACATATACGGTTTTATTGTCATCAAGTTAAATAGGACGCAGATTTTCGCAGATATACACAGATAATATTTTTCTTTTTAAATTTAAGAATCTTGATAATCTGCGTTCATCTGTGTCCAAAAAAGGAAATTCCTATATTATCAAGATAAGTGTCGCTGTCTGAAAGCCTCATACATGGCAACCGCTCCCGCCACAGAAGCATTCAGGGAATTTACCGGCCCTTTCTGGGGAATGGACATCAAAAAATCGCAATGTTTTTTTACCAAAGGACGCATCCCTTTTTCCTCACCACCAATAATAATTGCAAGACGACCTGTCAAATCACTCAAAAAAATTGATTTGTTCGAGGCTATTTCCATTCCGGCAACCCACCATCCTTTTTCCTTCAATGTCTTGATTGTGGTTACCATGTTTGTTATCCGTGCAAGACGGATATGCTCCAGGGCTCCTGCTGATGCCTTGGATACTGCAGGTGTGGGCGGAACAGATCTGTCCTTTGGAATGATGATACCGTCCACACCCACACAAAGAGCTGTTCTAATCAAAGCGCCTAGATTATGAGGATCCATGACATTGTCGACCAGTAACAGTAAATGGTTTGTATCCTCCGGCTGGCCGCTGTCTATAATGTCAGAAATTCCGGATAGCGGGAAACCACTTGTCCGGGCTCCGACTCCCTGGTGTTGGTCCGTTCCGGCCAGAAATTTTAATTGTGAAGGTTCCACCCCTTGCACAGGAATTTTTTTCTCTTTAGAAAGTGCCAACATCCTTTCCAAACGTTCCGAGATCTTTTTTTTTACAATATAGACTTCAAAAAAAATTCTACGACCGGCGTTTAAGGCTTCAAGAACAGGATTGATTCCAAAAAGTATTTCTGTTTTGACCGTTTTTTCCATATCCATCTTTACTTAATGTCCGTCTGCGATTAAATCAAACCACGAATGAACACGAATGCACACAAATCATGTGTCAGGTTTCAGGTTTCAAATCTGCCCAGCGCGTTAGCGCTACCTCAACTTTAGCTCACTTTAGATCACTTTTAACTTGTTACTATTATCAGTGTCCATTAGCGTTTATTTGCGGTTAATTTGCTTTAGGAACCTTAAGTTATTTTTCATGCTTGTTCGGGTATCGATATTTCTCGATAATGGCTACAAGTTCTTCAATTGATGCAGACAGCTGATCATTAACGATGATATACCGGTACAGATCTTTTTGGGTCATCTCTTTTTCCGCGGTTAAAAGGCGTCTTTTAATTGTTGTCCGGCTTTCGGTTCTTCTCATTTCCAAGCGTTTTCCAAGGGTCTCAAGTGACGGGGGCATGATAAAAATCGTGATACTGTCGGGATATTTCCCAAGTATCTGAATAGTTCCCTGGACATCGATATCAAGGAGCATGTCGCGCCCGGAAGCCAGACCCTTTTCCAGTAATTCAGCGGACGTACCGTAATAATTGCCGTGAACCTTGGCCCATTCAGCCCAAAGACCGCTTTTTATCCTTTCTTCAAAATCTTTTTTGGGGATAAAATAATAATCCACACCGTCTTGTTCACTGTTGCGTGGAGATCTTGTTGTGTAGGAAATCGAATAAATAATATCCTTAAACCGGTTAAGCACGGCTTTGGAAAGGGTTGTCTTGCCGCCCCCCGACGGCGCGGAAATTATAAAAAGATGACCCCGTTTACTATTTGTCTGTCTGGAATTCGAACCGGATGGCCTGATTTCCTGTTCATTCATCATCGATTATTCCGAAGCTTTGAGTGTTAAGTAGCGCTGGGATATTGTTTCGGCCTGTATGGCGGAAAGAACGATATGATTACTGTCCATAACGATAATAGAACGAGTCCTGCGGCCCTGTGTTGCATCTATTAAACGTTTTTCATCTTTGGCCTCATCTTTAAGACGTTTCATGGGAGCTGAATTGGGAGACACAATAGCAATAACCCGTTCAGCAACCACTGTATTCCCGAAACCGATATTCAAAAGATTCTGATCCATATACCTCCCCTC
The DNA here is from genome assembly GCA_019310125.1 of Deltaproteobacteria bacterium. Taxonomy (GTDB): domain Bacteria; phylum Desulfobacterota; class Desulfobacteria; order Desulfobacterales; family UBA11574; genus S5133MH16. The sequence goes on from JAFDEW010000086.1 coordinate 7,175, forward strand.
ACCCGGATAAATTTTAATCAATTCTCACCCTATTTACTCTACATTCTGCAACTGCTCTCTTATTTTTTCAAGATCGGACTTTACCTCAACGATAATATGGGAAACATCTGTATTGTTCGTCTTAGATCCCATGGTGTTGAATTCACGATTAAGCTCCTGCACCAAAAAATTAAGTTTTCGACCGGCAGGTTCTGCTGAAGATATAATCGTTCGAAACTGTTTGATATGGCTTGCCGCCCTTACAATCTCCTCGGAGATATCACTTCTATCAGCAAGAAAAGCCGCTTCCTGTGCTACCCGATCAGGATCTATCTCTATAATCCCTTTTGTTAAAGCGGCGATACGGTCCTTAAGACGCTGCTGGTAATGAGATAAAAGGTCGCTCGATTCTTTTTGAATCTGATCAATACATTCTTCTATACCGTTAAGCCGGTCGGAAATATCTGCTTCAAGAAAATTGCCTTCCTCTTTTCGCATGGAGATAAGGTTAGTTATGGCTTCATTCATACAATCTTTAAAAACAGGCCATCGTGCTTCCATATCAAGACCCATCTCCACAGGCTTGATAATACCTCCTCCACTTACAAGAAGATCCATGGATATTTCGGAATTAATATTAAATTTATCTTTCAATTGGACAAGGCTGTTATAATATGCCCCGGCTTTGGGTGCATTTATTTCAAAGGCATATGCTTCATCGGAATCGTCCCTGACTTGCAGATTAACCTCTATGCGACCCCTTGAAACCTTGCCGGCAATTAAAGTTTTTATCCTCTCTTCCAGTGCAAGATATCCATGGGGAACACGCAATGAAATATCAAGATACCTGCTGTTGTATGAACGGATCTCAATCTGAACCGTAAGTTTTTCTTGGGTCTTCTCCGATTTTGCATATGCGGTCATACTCTTTAGCATTTTTCATCAGCCTTTAAAAATAAGTTGCGCGTTCACCTGAACCTCTGAACCCCAAATTTTTCAGTCTATACACATGTCTGTTTCAAATCAATCACATATTTATTCCGTACCCGTTCAAGGTAGTTCAACATGTTTTGCTGGACATAATCCGGATATGTCCATGGTAATTTAATAAAGCGACCTTTGGTGTAAATCAGGGTTAAATCGGCGTAAATCCGTTGCCCAATATAGATCCTGTGACTGAAATTCTTGCCGGTGGCAAGGACAAATCTTTCCCGAAGCAGATAACCCGGATCCAAATTGACCATTCTTTTGCTGTGATTTGAGTACTCCAGCTCAAGATCGTTGGTGATTCGTTTTATTTCTGACAGGGCGCTCTGCTTGATCAGCCTTTCAAATGAAAGCATCCGTCTGAAAAGAGGCTGCCCCATCTCTGTCTCATAATATGTGGTAAAATTAAACGTTAACCATGAACTTGCGATATCAACAGGACCAAATTTTTCTATAAGTGCTTTTACCACGGAAACCGCCAGGTTTTTTTCTTTAAGAAAAAAACCGATCACCAGTTTGGCAGGCTTTGGCATTTGAGGTCGGCTCATAATCGTCAGACTAAACGTCTAAGGGCTTAGCCTCGTCGATCAGCATAATTGGGATATCATCCCGTATTTCATATAAAAGCTTACAGGCATCACAGATAAGCCCGTCTTTTGTATCATTTAAATATATGTCGCCTTTACATTTCGGACAGGCGAGAATATCCAGCAGTTCTTTGCTTATGGCCATGAATCTCCTCCTTTACTTTAACGTGTTTTCCTTATAAAGGATCAACGTAGAATTTTCAACCATTTTAACTGATATACAATTTCCTATTTAGTGCCCATCCATAGATCTATATTGGGCATAAATTAAGTTTCCAATTCAGAAATGAGCAATTTTTCGCAAGGTCAAGGAAATCAAGGAATTACGCGGAGGCGTACAAGTGGTACGCCGCACAAGGCGGAGGCGTACAAGTGGTACGCCGCACAAGGCGCAGAGATTGTGGAAAAGGGCCATTTCTGGATGGAAACTAATTAAATACCCCGAGCATACCTCCAACAAAAAGGTTTGAAATTTTATCATTCTTATTTATAGTGAAGCAGCATTTTTATGTTTTTATTGTAAAAAAGAATTGAAAAAATTTCTTGCTATAAAAAGGATTGATTATGCATCTTAGCAAAAGAATTCTGGTTACCGGCGGATG
>JAFDEW010000384.1 GCA_019310125.1 Deltaproteobacteria bacterium
ATCGTTCGGGGACACTCTTGCCTGCCGTATTCTCATTTGTTAAAACTGCCGCAGGATTTCAGCAATCTGCCGTTTTCCAAATCCTCGATTCCGGTATTCAGGCAGAATACAGTTATGACCGATCACACCGTATGCCGGCCCTGGTCTGGGGTCGAAAGAGAAGAACCCCTCAACATCTTTTTCGCACCAGGTCAGGAAGGTGCAAGCTTCGATCGTACCGGGATTTTCGAACACGTTTCGATCAAATTCTTCCCAATTCTCCTTCTCGGATTCCCAAAGCTCCGTTTGGGCTTGGACAAGCTCGGCATAGCTTTGATTTAGCAACCCGGAAATGATTCCCGGTTCTCGCTCGAATGGAGATGTGTATCTTAATTCCATTTTTCTACCGGATAACAATGATGGGTGTGAAAGGTAACGATACCAATAAACACTATATCCATCTGAATTTCAAGGGGAAAATTATGAATCATCCACAATTAAAATTATTGGGCAGAGTCAGGCTACGCATTCGCATAAAAGGTTATTCAATTCGAACGGAAAAATCCTATGTGTCATGGATCAAAAGATTTATCCTATTTCACAACAAGAGACATCCGAATGAGATGGGGAAGGTTGAAATCGAAGCATTTCTTTCATATATCGTTTCATTTGCGCCTGCCTTGACCAACCGAACCGCCGGATACGTGACCCGTTCGTCCGGTAGTGTGGGAGGGGGTAGCCGTGAGGCTACTCCCTATCCCTATATAATCCTGAAAATGGATCAAGCCGCACCGATATTTAAGGCATGCACCTCTTTATCAAGACGATTTCTAAGCAAATCTTCAGTAATCTCAAGATCATATCTGGTTTGAAGATTTAGCCAAAACTGGGGTGAAATGCCAAAAAATTTTCCTAAGCGGAGTGCGGTATCCGCGGTAATCGATCTTTTACCGTGTACAATTTCGTTGATACGCCTTGGCGGTACGCTTATATCTTTAGCAAGTCGATATTGACTAATTCGCATAGGTTTTAAAAATTCCTCCAGCAGAATCTCACCAGGGTGGATGGGAGCAAGTTTTTTTTCTTTCATAATGACCTCCTAATGATAATCCGTAATCTCAACATCATATGAATTTCCTTCTTTCCATTTGAAACACACCCTCCATTGGTCGTTGATACGGATACTATGTTGTCCCTTTCGATTACCCTTTAAGGCTTCAAGCCTGTTACCCGGTGGAATTCGCAAGGCATTGAGTTCAGGTGCCGCATCTAACATAACCAGCTTCCTACGCGCCTGATGTTGAATATCTGGAGGAAATTTCTTCGAGAAATGTCTGTTAAATATTTTTTCAGTCTCTTTATCTCGAAAGGTTTTTATCATAACAAGATAGTAACGCACTTCGTTATTAACGTCAAGCGTTAAGTTGACAGAAACAGTTATCGGAATAAATATTATAGTAAACTCAAAGAGATGCATAAAATAGTAAGTCTAAACAAGCAAGACCAAATATTACCTTTAAAATGCCCGTAAAAATTAGGTGTTTTCGGCAAATAGAAATGGGAAAATTATGAATGATCCATAATTAAAATTATTGGACAGCGTCGGACCTAAGTTGAGCGATTTTTTGCGAAGAGATGTGCTGATATCTTGATGCATAAGGGTTCGCAAAAACCGCAGGCATAACCGTGGATATGTCGAGGATTTTTGCGGATCCTTGATGCGAAAGAGATCGGTGCAGATCTAGTAAAAAATCGCTCAATTTAGGTCAAACTATGGTTTGGATTTAAAAGCGGCTGGGTCTTGACTAATGGCACAAACCCGTCTATAAAAGCATTTTTTTAAAGGAGGAAGAAACCATGCCGATCTATGAATATCAGTGTAAAAGCTGTTGTCACTGTTTTGAAAATCTAGTTTTGTCTCCAGCGGATCCCCCGCCCGAGTGTCCGCAGTGCGCCTGCAAGGACGTGATCAAACTGATATCCGCCGCCTCATTTCGCCCCCAGGGCATTCCCTCCGGTTCCGGCGGTTTCAAGGCACCGGCCTGCAAGCCCTCGGGTTGAACGATCTAGTGTTTTTCCTCGGTTCGAGGAAAAAATCCAATCCGCGCCCGGCCTTGCCGATCACCCGTGTCAGGGAGCATCGGGTTCCGGACGCACGCCAGTTGTCCACGGTTTCCAGCGCATTGATCCCGGGTTACCAGTCCCCAGGCGTGGTGAAGTTAGATAGTGTCCATCCATAAATGGTCTTTTTGCCCAATCTCTGCGTTACGTTCAAAAAATAATCCTCGGAATATCAAACATATGCCTGTGGTTATTTTTTTCACATGCCTTGATCTTGAACAAAAGTCCTCATTTATGGATGGACACTAGATAATAAAGAAAAAGCTTGACATTATAGTTAAGAACCGTTAGAAGAGTTAATTAATTCAATATGCAGGATATCATGAAAAACTTTATCGCCATTAACAACCTTATTAGCCTTATTATTCTCCTCGTCGTAGATGTACTAGTCTGCTACGAGGCAAAGGGTTGATAATGGCCTGATTTTATAACAAAACAAAAAACAAAATCCGTTATCAGCCAAAAAGGCCGATAACGGATTTTTTTTTGAGGAGATTTATCTAATAAAAAATGAAAAATGATCCGGCTAATCTTTATTTAAGGAGATTTATCTAATGAAAAGTGATCTGGCTAAAAAAGGTATTGAACGGGCGCCCCACCGCTCTTTGTTTAAGGCAATCGGATATACGGATGATGAAATCAATAAACCTTTGATCGGTATCGCCAATTCGGCCAAGACAAGATCGCAGAGGCCGTTAAAGCAGGCGTCTATATGGCAGGCGGAACCCCTATTGAATTCGGCGTGATCGGAGTTTGCGACGGCATTGCCATGAACCATGAAGGCATGAAATATTCCCTTGCAAGCCGAGAGCTGATCGCCGACTCCATCGAGGTTATGGCCACGGCCCATGCATTTGACGCCATGGTCATGGTGACCAATTGTGACAAGATCGTCCCCGGAATGCTCATGGCGGCGGTGCGTCTCGACCTGCCGGCCATCGTCATCAGCGGCGGTCCCATGCTGGCCGGAGAACATCCCGAAAAGACATGCGCTGATAAAATC
>JAFDEW010000087.1 GCA_019310125.1 Deltaproteobacteria bacterium
TGAATACAGGCTGCCATTCCGTGAATTCGGAATGGCTATCGGATTGCACGCCGTTGAAAGGATCGAGGGATTGATGGGAGAAAAACCCAATGTGTTCTCTAAAAACCACCCGGTTTGTTCGCAGATAAAATACCTTAGGCGTTTTCTTCCTTTGGGTGAACCCATCGAGAAAATTTGGCTTGATCCTCAAAACAGGAGGGCTGAAACCTGGACCGAGGCATCAGGATATCAACAGCGTGATGTTGGCAACCAGCTTAGCCCCGGACGGCTATTTGAAATTGTAGGCTGATAAGCTGGCGGATTGCTTTCATGAAGATGCACGTCAAATATCTATGGGCTCTGGTTTGTTTTTGTTTGTTTATCGGCTTGAACTGCATTTGGGCTGGCGAAGAAAGAATAATAAATAAATCCTTTGTGCCTGCCCGCCATGGGCTTCGCCGTAGGCGAGGCGGGCGGGTCTTAGTGCCGTTGTGGTAAATATTTTTAGTTTCGAGTTGTACCGGATTAGGAGGGATAAAGCAGGGCCTTGTTGATCTTTTTCCACAGGTCTGAGGGCTCGGGCAGCTTTTTTCCGTCTATGCTCAGCACCGGTACCGACCCGATTAGAGAATTTGTAATTATTATCTCGTCAAAACCGAACAAATCTTCTAAAAATACTTTATTACTCTCTATGGTAAAGCCCCGGCCGCTGAGAAATTTACAGACGACCGTATCCATAATACCCGGCAACACATGCAAAGAAACCGGTTTGGTTACGGTATGATTCTTTATCAGTAGTATGTTGGCGGTATTGGTTTCTGAAACCGTATGGTCCGGGTTTAATATCAGTGCTTCATCGGCGTTTTGTCCCATGGCCCATTTTCCGGCCAGAAAGTAATATAAATAATTCAATGTTTTATGATCAGCCAACGGGGTTTGACGCGGGTGGGGATATACCGCCAGATTTACTCCCTTGACCTTTTTTGCTGCCAGGCGATGCGTGTACGGCCTGGCGGTAACCAAAAGCGTGTGATTAAAAGGGGGGAATTCCCTGTTTCCTCTGGTGGCGATTATCTTTACGGCTGCGGTTTCATGGAGCAGCCTGTTTTGGACGATCACCTGATTGATAATTTCATCCCAGGTCAAATCCGGTGGTTTTTCAGCAAAAAGATGTTCCCAGGTCTGATTCAATCGATCAACATGCGCGTTTAGATGTCCGGGGTTCCCCTTGTCAACTCGTATGGTTTCAAAAAACCCGTACCCGTACTGAAATCCCAGATCGGTAACCGGTATGCCGGCCTGATCTATCGGTTCAAGGGCGCCATTGATCCATACATAATCTTTTTTTGCGGCTTTTTTTTCTTTTCCCTTAAAAACTTCTATTAATGTCCTGCCTTTATGCAGGGTTTCTTCATATTCATCCAAAGGATCAGAGTCGAAGACAATACCTCCGCCCACCGAGAAGATGATTTGCCCGTTATGTATGGTGGCGGTGCGGATCGCTATGGAAAGATCCATGGTGTCGTGGAAACTGATGTAACCGATGGCGCCGGTATATATATGGCGCCGGTCAGGTTCGAGTTCGTCGATGATCTCCATGGTTCTGATCTTGGGACAACCGGTGATGGACCCGCCGGGAAAAGTTGCCTTGAGAAGATCAACAGAGTCGCGGCCATGGTCCAATATCCCTTCAACAATAGATACCAGGTGATACACATTCTGGTAAGCCTCCAGTCTTTTGTGTTCCATTACACGCACGGAACCGACCCTGCAGACCTTTCCAATATCGTTGCGCAACAGATCCACAATCATTGAAAGCTCGGCATCATCTTTGAAGCTTTGTTTCAGCTCCCTGCCGAGCCTTTTATCTTCCATCGGTGTTTTTCCCCTGGGCCGTGTTCCCTTAATGGGTCTGGTTTCAACTTTTTGTCCGGTTTGCAGTAAAAACCGTTCCGGAGAGGTGGAAACAATATGGTGGTTGCCCGCATGAATGTAAGCGAAAAACGGGGCGGGATTGTTATGATAAAGTGTTTTAAACAGGCTGAACGCATCCCCCTGGACATCCATTTCAAAACGCTGGGACATATTCACCTGATAGACGTCTCCCGCCGCAATGTACTCTCTGATTTTCTTAATGGCATTCATGTAAGCGGCCTGGGTAAAATTAGATTTAAATCCCCCGGCATCTCCGCTAAAACTCCCGTTTTTAGGCGGTTTGCCGGAAATGATGCGTTTAAACTCAGCAAGATCCTTCTCTAAATTGTTTTCTCCGGCAAATTCACGTTCCGGTATACATAGCCGTGTGGTATCATTTATTTTATCATGGACAACGATGATTGACGGCGCCGTAAAATATAAATGCGGCAGGCAGAGTGTGTCTATGGATGTGCGCGGAAGGTTTTCCAGGCAGTCTTTCAGGTCATAAGCCAGGTATCCAAAGAGCCCGGCATAGATCGGTTTTGGCAAATCAGATGGATCCCGGTCAAGATCATCCTGGTGAAAGGCTTCTAATATCCTGCGGAGGGTGTCAAAGGGATCGGCCTTAAAATCGAAAGAATGATTTTCAACCGTAATGGTCATGTCATCATCCCGTCCTGAAAATACCAGCCATGGTTTTGCCCCCAGAATATGGTATCTTGCACAATCAAGATCCCCCCCGCTCATCAGAACCGTTGTGCCGGGCATTGATGCAAATCGGGCTGAAAAATCCATAAACGGTTCGGACAGAGAAACAGGTTCGGTATAAATGCCGGTTATTTGTCCCGCGATTTTTTTAATTTCTTCCATAATCAAGTTAAATAGGACGCCCCAGTACGATCTTCCGGACCTACGGGGCAGACAGATTTTAGCAGATATCCACAGATAATATTGTTATTTTGCAATTTAAGAATCTTGATAATCTGTGTTCATCGGTGTCCAAAAAAGGAAATTCCTATACTATTTAATTATATTTTCTTAAAAATTCGCATGACGCATACCGGAATTCGAAATCGCCAGAGGACCCAGATTCAGAAAGTTTTCCACAAGCAAAAAGCCGTTTTCCGTCAAAAAACTTTCAGGATGGAATTGAACGCCATGAAGTGGAAATTCAGGATGAGACATTCCCATGATAACACCATCCGAGCTGCGCGATGTTACGACAAGCCGGCTCTGAGTGAATTCCACCATCAGAGAATGGTAACGGGCGGCCGAAAACGGTGAACTTATTCCTTGAAAGATGCCAGAGTTGTCATGCTGAACCGAACTGGTTTTTCCGTGCATGGGCACCGGGGCACGGACCGTATGGCCGCCAAAAGCTTCATTCATGCATTGCATGCCAAGACATACGCCAAAGATGGGAACTTTATCGAAAAAATTCTTGATTAAATCGATTGAAATCCCGGCATGAGAAGGATCTTTGGGACCGGGACTGATAAGAACATAGTCAGGTTTATGCATTGCAATCTGTTCAAGCGTAATCATGTCACTTCTATACACTGTGATTTCAAGGTCATAGTGCATAAACATCTGGACAAGATTGTAAGTAAAAGAGTCGTAATTATCAATGACCAGCAGTTTTGCCATACCCGGATCCCCAAATTAAAAAAGCCACCCCTGTGAGTCTGGGTGGCTTAAAGCCTATTATGAGACCTTTGCAAAAAGCCCCTTTTTGCCCGATTTCTGCGTCAGGCTCAAATTTTAATCCTCGAAATACTCAATGTATTCCTGTGGTTAAAATTATCGCCTTCCTTGAACTCGAACAAAAATATGCATTTTTCAAAGGTCTCATTACATAACTCAAATAATAAAATTGCTTCGCAATGTTATATAATGATATTTTGCCACTATAAGAAAGGAATCGGCAAATTTTTTCTCATCTAATATACAAAACCCTGGTGCAAGTCAAGAAGAATACCGTTACAGGGCAAACGCATTTGAATCCCAATACAGGGAGAACGCTCCACGACGGCGTGTTTCTCTTTACAACCGACTGAAACTTGTGCTTAAGCACCCATAAGCCTGAGCCGCGCTAGAGGTGTTAAGAACAATTCGTCGCTAACTTATCCCATTGATTTTTTAGCTCATAATTTCATTCGGCTCGGGCTAATGCGTGCTAAAGCCCTTCAAACAGTCAGTCGGTTTCCAAGAGATACACGCCGTCGCTCCGCTGAGCCGAAATCAAATGCGTTTACCCTGCGGTGACATCTCAATAAATTATGGAGAAATTACTACTTAGAGTTCATCCAGAAATGGTAGATTTTGGTTTCCGGCAAGGCCCGAGCGAGTTTTCAACCGCAGTCATAGCGCGCTATTTTGAGGATTGAAAACGAGCGAGAACGCCGCCGGGGACCGAAAGATGCCTTTTCTGGATGGACTCTACTTAAACAGACGGACCCACGACTGAAAAGTAATCACCTTGTCAGCACCGTATGGCTCAAGGCGGCGTAAGATATCTTCAACAGATTTTTCATTTACAATCAGATTGCCATTTTTGGAAAAGAACTTGTCAGCAAAACAGATGACCTGTTCCTCTATGGAGACGGGCACCATATCACGTTGGGGCAGAGGGAGGTTATGGCGATTTATTTCTTGAGCAGTTATGCCGACCCCCACATGCCGTTCGCACACAAGTGCATGTTTCGGCAGTCCCTTGCTTTCGAGAATTTCTCTTCCCAGATATCCATGACAGACATAGGAATGTTCACCCGTACAGCCCAGTTCCGGGGTATGGGTGAGGAAAATGCCGATGTCGTGCAGCATGGCAGCTTCCCGGATAAAATTAAGATCCGGGTTAAGGTGGGGCACTTTTTTGGCGGCACTTACGGCCTTGTCCGCCACCTGTGTTCCATGTTGTACGAGAATGTTATAGGTTCCGGTGCCGGGTTGATAAAATTCAGCTAAGATTTCAATAGGATCCATATATTAGATTTTCCCTGAAAGCAGCACTTCCTCTATAAAAAGATCCAGTCCCCCATCGAGAACACTGTTTACATTGCCCACCTCAAGGTTTATGCGGTGGTCTTTTACCAGCTGATAGGGATGCATGACATAAGACCTGATTTGATTTCCCCATGCAATTTCGTTTTTGCTTTCATGAATTTCCTGCAATTTATCATCCTGCTTCTGCTTCTCAAGCTGATAAAGCCTGGATTTAAGGACCTTCATGGCAAGTTCTTTATTTCTATGCTGGGATTTTTCCTGCTGGCACTGGACAACTATTCCGCTGGGAAGGTGAGTGATGCGAACCGCACTGCTGGTTTTGTTAACATGCTGACCTCCGGCGCCGCTGGCCCTGAACACATCGACACGCAACTCCTTGTCATCAATTTGGACAACGATTTCGTTTTTGAGTTCCGGATAGACAAATACCGAGGCGAAAGAGGTATGGCGTTTACCGCTCGCATTAAACGGGGAAATTCTTACCAGGCGATGAACCCCTTTTTCTGCCTTTAGATAGCCATAGGCATAGTCACCGCCGGCCGTGAACGTGACGCTTTTGATTCCGGCTTCATCTCCGGGCTGGAAATCGATGACCTCCTGTGTAAACCCCTTGCGTTCGATCCATCGGGTATACATCCTGAAGAGCATTTCGGCCCAGTCCTGGGCTTCGGTTCCTCCTGCTCCCGCATTAATGGAAATAATGGCGTTGTTTTGATCATCCTCGCCATCGAGCATAAGATCTATGGAAAGTTTATTTATTTTTTTTTCAATTGCCTGTATTTGCTGGGAGGCTTCTTCTATGGTATCAGGATCTGACTCTTCAATGGCAAGATCAAGCAGGATCTGACTTTCTTCAAGATCAGTGTAAAGTTGATTAAATGATACCACTTTACCGGAGATCACGGTTCGTTCTTTTAAAAGCGGTTTGGCGGCTTCGGGGTTATCCCAAAAGTCTTTTTTGGCAATCAGCGTCTCGATTTCCTTAAGCCTTTTTTCTTTTTCGGCAAGGTCAAAGGCACCCTTTCAATTGTTCTAATTTCAGAAAATGTTCCTTGATGTTTTCTTTGAGTTCTAACGTCATTTTTTACCTCCTATAGTAAAGAATTCCAATTGGGATAAATCCCCTAAACCTGTTTATTATAATCGCTTTTGTTCTATCTTTCAACTCTTCTTTAGTTCCTTAGTTGTAAATTTTGTGCTTTTTGTGGCAAAACTTTTTCTATTCTGCCACTAAGGCACCAAGGCACGAAGAAAGAATAATTAATATATCCTTTGTGTCTTAGTGTCTTTGTGGCAAATATTTTTGGTTCCGGCTTGTCCGGGTTAGGTTTACTTCGAATATTTCCGAATTAAACAACACCTGAATACGGCAATTAGGGTTATCCCAAGACATGCCATGGCAAACAGATCTCCAAAGCGGGAATAAAAGGTCATTTCCTCGATCACGGGCACGGGCCGAGTTATTGTTGCGTCCTCAAAAAGCGGTGTGGCGGCCATGACCTTACCGCAAGGATCTATAAATCCACTGATACCGGTATTGGCAGCGCGTATAATTGACCGTCTGTTTTCCACGGCCCGGAAAACCGTCATGGAAAAATGCTGATTCGGCGCACTGGATCTGCCATACCAGGCATCATTGGTGATATTAATCAGCACCGACGCATGGTTTTTTACCATGGCTCTGGAAAGATGCGGAAAAATTATTTCATAACAGATCTGAATGCCTAACCGGAGATTTTTCCATTTAATGGTGTGCCCTTTTTTGCCCGGGTTAAAGTCTCCAACGCCCTCTACCATTTTCCCAAGAAACGGCAACCATTTTTTAAAGGGAATATATTCTCCAAACGGTACAAGGTGTGCCTTGTCATACCTGTCGTAAACGTTTCCTTCCGGGCCAATCAGGTAAGCGCTATTAAAATATTCAACACGATTTTTCCCGAGATTGAAAGAAGGACTGCCGATGAGAAAGTCCGTGCCGGTATCGTGAACCCCCTTTTTAACCATTTCCGACAACCGAGCATTATGTAAAAAATAAAAAGGCGTCGCAGTCTCCGGCCATACCACAAGATCCGGCTTATGTTTTTTTGTCAATAAAGAAAGATTAATATATTTTACTATTGACGCGCGTTGAAACGCGGGGTCCCATTTTTTTGCCTGGTCGATATTGCCCTGGACAATTGCAGCTTTTATGGAAGGGGAATGGGAAATCAGTTTTTGAATGGAGTGTATTCGACAGTTTCCATAAAACCAGACAAAACAGAAAATCAAAGCCAAAGAACCTACCGATCCTGCGGCGAGCCTTGCTTTAATCTTTGTTTCTTGCCAGTGTTTTCCTGTTACGCAGAGATATGCCAAGAAAATTGCTGCATTGCTCAAAACAATACAAAATGATACGCCATATACACCGAAAATGTCTGAAATCTGAATGAGATGCAGGACGTTAAATTGGGTGTATCCCATCAATTCCCATGGGAAACCCGTGAAAAGGAATGAACGGATATATTCTAATGAAACCCACACCGAGGGGATCATAAAGACAAGGAATGCAGGTCTTCTAACACAGGTTAAACTCAATGAAAATATTGCAACATAAAGCGCCAGATAAGCCGATAACAGCAAAAGAATCGGCACACTTGCGTAGAGGGGAAGGTGACCGTACGTTGACATGGTATATGCCAGCCAGTATACCAGAGTAAGGTAATGGGCAAGCCCGGCACACAGTCCGAGATAAAAACCGTTTTTAGGGGAGAGGTTTCTTAATGCGGCCAGCAAGGGAACCAGGGCAACCCAGGCCAGCCATGAAACGCCGGCCTTTGGAAAAGAAAGGGTAAGCAAAAATCCGCTTAATATGGCTAAAAAAAATTTCAGCCTGTCGAGTTTATCTTTTTTCAATTTTGATGAACGTGTAAAAAGTTTTTATGAACCACCCTGAATTCCGCCCATTATCTATCTATATCAAGGGAGATATGGGTGTGAATCACGGCTGTTGGCAATATGAAAATTCATGTTCGTCTGCGCTACGTATTTAGCTTTGGGAAAAAGGTGTCAGGTTTCAGGTGTCAGGGTCGAGAAACTTGAAGAGCTGAAACCTGAACACTGAGACCTTACGATTGAACTCAATAACCAATAATCTTGATTTACACCCGGGAGATCTTTATGTTCCTTGTATTGTCTTTAAGCTGTTATCAGGCTTGGGCCGCACTTTTACAGGCTTCATCCATCCGGGCTTGGACATACAAGATGCTCTCTTCGTTGAATTCTTCCAGATCAAAGCACAACGCATCATCGCCAAGAAGCCCGTCCGGCACAAAATCCCCGTTTTCATCAGGATCGCCAATCATCTCGTTATAAAAGCATACGGACAGCCATCGAGGGGTGTCTTCTATCACGTCCACCATCACAAACAAAGGTTTATTTGTTTGATTTTCGTGGGCTGCTCGAAGGGAATAGGTAAGCCCTTCGCGGGCTATAAAATCCAGATTCACCCCGGGTTTGGATGCCATATAATCTTTCAGACGCACAAACGCTTTTTTGTTTTGTTCCGGGGTTTCTGTCCAGTTTTCAATAAATGATTCGAGTTGCTGAATGGCTTCGCTCATAAGCTCTCCTTGTGGATTTTGTTATTCTTCTATCCGGAAGATGATAAAATTGCAAATGCGGAGAGAATATATCAGAAGATTATAAAAAATCAAGCCCCTGTCCCATGATATTTTTTGTCACCAAGAAATAACAGGGGTGTAAATCAAGACTGTTGTTTGCTAAGATTGCCATGGCTATTTGGTGTCAGGTGTCAGCTAATTCGTTTCTTACTCCTGACACCTGACACCTGACACCTAAAAAAAGCTTCGGAGCTACGGTTTGTCAATAGAAAGGCATCAGCGTTTACCAACGGTCTTGATTTCTACCCCAATAACAGTTATTGATTGTTGCCTATCGTTAGTTAAAGCTATCATACTTTCCATCTAATCCTTATTAAATAATATCTTGACAAATAGTTACTGATAGGGCTTGACATGTGTAACGCTTCGCTGCAAAATAATTGAGGGTTCGGGGAGTTTTTTTAATTCAACCGCTCCATGAATAATCAGCAACTGCATCGTACAAACTCATACACAAGGGCTCGTAACGAAAGAACAGTATTTCAATAGTAAAATAAACAGG
>JAFDEW010000088.1 GCA_019310125.1 Deltaproteobacteria bacterium
CTTTGAAGGCCCTCCCAGCCAGACCAACCCGGTTACCGGGGGAATGGCTGCAATCGGTATGCACCCTGCCGAGACCCCTGATCTTATAGAATTGGTCGGCAATAAAGTGATCCGGCCTTTTGTGGATCAGATGAAAAAGGGAGGGATTCTCCGGCCCTGTATTCTCTATCCGGGCTGCCGAGTATCCATGGATCCGGTTACCGGAAAACCCGTGGGGATTCTTGTTTATGAAATGAATATTCGGGCCGGCGAACCCGAGATGCAGGTGGTTGCCCGGCGGCTGAAGAATTTGGGCGAACTGCTTGTTGCCGCACTCCATGGCCGGCTTGATACGGTGTCTCCGGATGTGCGCAGGGACCAAATTTCTATCTGTCTTGCGCTGGTGACGGGCCCGGGGGGTGCCCAGGGGCAGAGGGGATATCCTGATTCTTATACCAAGTATGAACCGGTTCTTATCAATTTCAAGAGTCTCGCGAAACGGGGCATTCTTATGGTTCCATCCAATATCAGCTGGGATCAGGAAAAACAACACCTCATATCCGACGGCTCCAGGGTGTGCTATCTGAGCAAAAATGCCACGGTCAAACCCGGAGAGAAGAGAGGGGACGTGGCGAAAAAACTCAGGAACATGCTCTTGCAGGCATTTGACCAGGGTCTGGTCAGGGTGGTTCCGCGGGAGACAAATGAAACTTTTGAGGCGGCGGAGATACTGTTTGAACAAGGCAATATTACCGACGCCGAATTTAATAAAGCCCGGGCGGCTTTTGAAAAATCCAATCGTCTGGATCTTCGCCGCGACCCCGGCCGTATTTATGAGGAATGGGATAAACTGTATACGGATTGGCAACTTGCCGTGTAACCCGAAAGGCGTATGTAACTCAAGGCCGTTGATAAACGCTGATCCTTGTCTATTGACAACCCCTGGCTCCGAATCACTTTTTTAGGTGTCAGGTTCGAGAAACTTGAAGAGCTTAAACCTGACACCTGAAACCTGAAACCAAATAGGCATGGCAATCTTAGTAAACAACAGTCTTGATTTACACCCCCGAAAGGCTTTGGAGGAATCACATATGAACATCAACCTGAATGAGGAGAACTCTCATGAAAGTGTTGGTCAGCGATAATCTGGGACAAGCCGGTATCCGGATGCTGCAGGAAGAAGAGGGAATTGACGTTGATGTCAAGACCGGACTGTCTCCCCGGGAACTGAAAACCATTATCGGAGAATATGACGCCCTTATCATCCGGAGTGCAACGCAGGTGTCAGAGGATCTTTTAGACGCTGCTACGCGACTTAAAGTTGTGGGTCGTGCCGGGATTGGTCTGGATAATGTGGATATCCCGGCGGCGACCAAGCGGGGAATCGTTGTGATGAATACCCCCGGAGGCAATGTTATTACCACTGCCGAGCATTCCATCGGCATGTTACTGGCCCTTTCGCGCAATGTGCCCGAAGGCACCGCATCGTTAAAGGCCGGACGCTGGGACAAAAAGAAACTGCAGGGAAGAGAAATATTCAAAAAAACCCTCGGAGTGATCGGATATGGAAAAATCGGGTCTATTGTGGCCGATCTCGCGCGCGGGCTGAAAATGCAGGTCATTGTTTACGATCCTTATGTAACGTCCGAGCAGATGGAAAAGGCCGGATTCGAGAGTGTTTCCCTTGAAGATCTATACAAAAGGTCCGATTACATCACGGTGCATGTGCCCAAATTTAAGGAAACCATCGGATTGCTGAACAAGGCGGCCTTCGAGCAGATGAAAGACGGGGTTATGATCATAAACTGCGCCAGGGGCGGGATTGTTGATGAGGATGACCTTTATGCGGCCTTGCAATCCGGCAAAGTTGCGGGTGCGGCATTGGATGTTTTTGACAAGGAACCTCCCGGCATATCTCCGTTGATCGAGCATGAACGTCTGGTTTGTACGCCCCATCTCGGTGCTTCCACTCAGGAGGCCCAGACCAAAGTAGCCGTTGATGTGGCCGCACAGATTATCAATTATCTCAAGTACAACACGATTCTGAACGCCGTTAATGTTCCGTCGGTAACCGGTGATCTTCTTGACAAGCTGAAGCCCTTATTAAGCCTTGCCAATCATATGGGCAGTCTCCATGCTCAGCTTGTCCGGGGTCCCATTGAAGAAGTTTCCATTGAGTATGCCGGAGATTTTAAGGGACTCGACCCATCACCGGTTTCCATCGCCGTGTTAAGAGGTTTGCTGGCGCATGTGGTTAAGGACGACGTCAATTTCGTCAATGCCCAGGTCCTGGCAAAGGAAAGAGGCATAACGGTCACAGAGATAACCAGTGATGCGTCTGAAGAATATATCAACCTGATTACCGTGCGGGTTACCACGCCTAAGGTGACGAATATGGTGTCCGGAACCATATTCGGCAAGAATAAAATACGGATCGTAAAAATTAACAATTTTCGGCTTGAACTCATACCCGAGGGCCATCTGGCGCTGATATACACCCTGGACAAGCCCGGGGCCATCGGAAGTTTCTCATCACTTCTCGGCAGTAAAAAAATTATCATCAGACAGATGCATTTGGGTCAGGAAGAAACCGGAAAAATGAACATCGTTTTTCTTAAAACCAATGTCCGAATTTCCGACCATGTTGTTGAACAGCTGCTTGACCTGCCGCTGATTATATCGGTGACACGACTTGAATTTGAAAGTTAAGGTTGACGGTTTCGTAAAAAGTCCAACTTCTGCGTTGTGCTGCATTTCGCAATCATTCGACGTACGATAAGTACGCCTCATGATTACAAAACTTGCACTTTTTACGAGTTCATCAAGGTTTCCTCAAAAACAACTTCATATGTAAAGACGGTTGCTCGAATGAAAATCTATAAACGCCTCAGGGCCGAACATATCTTCTTAAATGTTCCTCTAAAGGACAAAGATGAGGTTATTCACTTTGTGGCCGATACGTTTGCCCGAAACGGTCTGGTGACCCATGCCCGACTGCTTTATGACAGCCTGATAGAGCGGGAGGACACCATGTCCACGGGTATCGGGAACGGCATCGGCATCCCGCACGCGGTCAGCGGGGAAGCCCGTGATCCTTCAGTGCTTTTGATCCGCCTTGCCGATCCCATTGATTTTGAAGCCTTGGACAGATTGCCCGTGGATATCATTTTGGCCCTGGTAGTGCCCGAAAACCAGACTCATTTGCATCTTCAAATACTTGCCGGCATTTCCCGGCTTTGCAAGAGAGCCGAATTTATGAATTTTATCAGACAGACCCAAAATGCAAAGGACCTTTGGCAAGGGATCAAACGCATTGAAGAGGAAATCGCCTTTCATTAATGGTTTTTAAAACTTAAGGGGTAACCGGTGAACCTTTTGATTGTGGTAATTAACAATGAAGAACTGCTTGATCAGCTTATTATGGGTTGGCTGGATATGGGCATCACCGGTGTAACCGTGGCGGAAACCACCGACCTGCTTCAATTGATAAGCCATCACATTCCTATTTTTGCGGGGTTTCGGTCTCTTACGAGCGGTGGAACGATCCACAATAAAACCCTTTTTACGGCCATTGAACACCGGGAGACCCTTGACAAGGCGGTGGCCTATCTTGAAATGATCTGTTCCCAAACCGGAAAACCTCACCAGGGGGTATATTTCATTGCCCCCATTAAAGCCTTTGGTCGACTGGGCCTGGAGATTGACCGGATGGAGCAGCGAAACCATATGGAAAAAAAACTCGGCAAGCCGTTAAAAGAAAAAGTCAGCAAAGATTCCGGATGACGGCGCTACCCCTGTTCCACTTCACCGGCCTTTTTCAATGCTATTTTGAATGTTATGGGCCCCACCACCTGATTGATTGTGATGACCGCCAGGACCAGGGTGGTCAAATACACCCCGAGTTCAGGGAATCGGCGTTGTGCCAGCTGGGCTAAGCCAATGGCCACTCCTGCCTGAGTAATGTATGCCATCCAGGCAATCCGTCTGTGTTGAGAAGAATCGCGATTAAGAATACCTGCAACCCATGTGGACCCGAAAATACCCAGGGTCCGAATGACAACCAGAAATGCTGCCAACGGCCAGGTCATGAGCAGGGCATTAAGATTGAGTGACGCCCCTGCTATTGAAAAAAAAAGCACAAAAATGGGCAAGGCAAAGCGCTCCATGGCTTCCATGAAAATATAGCCGTACTTGCTGAAATTTTGAACCGTAAATCCGGCACTGATGCAAATCAGCAAGGGTTCCAAATGCAGCGAAACAGCAAAATGGGCCTCCATAAACTGATTAAACCAAAGGCAAGCCTTAAACACGGAGAAGGCAAAAAATAACAGGAACAGGGAAAGGTCGTGACCCACCTTGCCGATATATAGGGAAATACCTTTTCCAAGCACGATCCCCAAGGCCAGTGACCCCGCTACCGCCAGGGTTAACCCGGTGATTAACCGGAAATCTACGGCCGTGCCGGCGCCCATGATGATTTCCGAAACCGTCATGGCCAGGGTAAAAAAGATGATAATCAGTACGTCCATGGCCACGGTAACCCCGAGAACGGTTGTCGTAAACATTCCGGAAGCGCGACATTCATTGATAATTGCGATTGCGGATGACGGCGACCGGGCCACTGCGATGACGCCCAAAAGACAGGCCAGTACCATGATCTGAGGGTCGGTGAGATTGGGCATTAGGTTCAAACGGCGGACCATGAAAAAGAAGGAAAAAAAGACAACCACAAATACCACCAGGGTGAGCAGAAGAATATTTATGGCAATGGCCTTGCCGCGTTTTCTGAGAAATTGCAAGTGCAGGGTCCCTCCCGCGGTCAAGGCGATGAAGCTTAAGGCCAGATCGTCCACAAGCCGAAACCGGGCAACCATGTCATGGCTGAGAAACCCGGTTATATAAGGGCCTGCAAGGATTCCTACAAAGATATATCCGCTGATCAGTGGCAATCCCGCGATCTTTAAAATCTGTGCCGTGATATAGGAGGCCAGCAATATAAATCCCAAGGAAAAGGTGGTAAGACCTGCTTGCTGCCAGTGGGATCCCATGTCCATGATCTTGATCCAGAAGGCAAACCCGACCAAAAGAAACAGCATGATGCCATAAATCTTCAGATCCGGAATATATTGCTTGTACCGGCTCATGAAGCACCTCTCTTAAACAGGCGTTCGAGGAAATAATGGCTCAGAAATTCATTATAAATTACCGCAAGGATTGCAAAGCTGATCACAAAGGTTGAGATTCGGGAGGGAAATGTTTGTTGAAAGTCTAGAAATATTGCCAGAGAGAGTCCTCCTTGGGCAAGAAGTCCAAAACCCAACTGAGCGGGATGTTTTTGCAATTCGGGGTTCAAGCGAGTCAGCAGAAATCCCGAAAGAAACTTTCCCAGGGTTCTATACAGGCAGTACAACAGCGCGAGCAAAACCAAGCTTATGGAGTCGAATCTTATGCATACGCCCAGGAAAACCAACAACAGCAAATACGTGGGTTTTTCAACCGTCATCAAGATCTGATAAATTCTTTCTTTGTCCCTGGACAGATTTACGAGCCAGAATCCCACGAAAAAATTCGTAAGAAGCGGGGAAAACTTCAGTGAGGAGGCCAGACCACTGGTGAGCATGGTCATGCCGATAACCACCAGGATCAGTTCCTTTTGAAACCGACGGTGGCTGATGAAAAGGGTAAATAAAAGAAGCAGACCGAAACTGGCGCCAAGACTGGTCAGAATTCCCGGCCAGAACCCTTCCAGCCATGATCCTCCCGAGCCCGTTGACGGATTGTAGAAAAAGCACAGTCCGAAAATAAGGAGGGGGATCAAGCCGTCAACGCTCGAAATGAACCTCAAGAGCTTTACCGTGTGTTGACGTTCGGCAATGCGATCCGGGGATAGAAATGCAAGCCCGGTCTGGGCAGTGCAACCGCCGGCCGCTGCAAGGGTAATGGCAACCACTATCATAAAAGAATCGGGGATATCACAGCAGAACACAAGGGTCAGATACACCCCGGCAAAAACCAGGGCAAGGGTAACCAGCCCCTCAAGAACGGCCCCGAGAAAGAATTCCAGGGGGAACCGCTGGAGTTTTTTGATTTCAAATTGAAACCCGAAGAGCAGCCCGATCCAGCCGAGCAAAAGAGCGCTCAGGGGCGCCAGACCTTTTTGCGTTTCCGGGTCCACGAGGTTTAAGAATTGGGGCCCGAGCAAGAGTCCCAAAACAAGAAACTCGATGCCGGTAAGATAAAATATCCGGGCAAACAGCGGCAGTCGGAAATGTCGAAAGGTGAGGTGATAGCCGCTGAATGCCAGAAAGATGATGATGAGCAGGGCAAAAGTCAGTTTCATGGGTCTTCATAAAATATTTTCACAAGAAAATAAATGAAATTAAATTGCGGAGCGAAGCGACACCATATTCGATGTTCAACGTTGGACGTTCATCTTTCAAACAGTCAGTGGGTTTCCAAGAGAAACACGCCAGTGGCTGCGCTGCATCGAAATTAAATGCGGTTCCCCTGTAATCTCGGATGGAGTATATTGACAAACTATAGATAGTTACATAGCATAAATTATAGGTTTAGTTATCTGTGAACAGTTTTAAAAGATCCACAGGCAAAACTACACTCATCTCCAGAAGAGATACAAAAATTTTGATTTAAAAATATCCGATTAACAAATAACAGATAACAGGTAACTCTCAATTGAGCGTTTTCGCTCAATTGGGGTAACACAGAGCCTGAAGGAGAATATGATATGCCGAAGAAAAAAAGAATAAAGCTGATTTCCTGGAATGTGAACGGCATTCGTGCGGTCATTAAAAAAGATTTTTTTAGGGCATTCAAACAATTGGATGCCGATATATTTGCCATTCAGGAAACAAAGATTCAGGATTCACAACTTACGGACGAGATGAAAAATATTGCCCGTTATCAATCATTCTGGTCTCATGCCACGGTAAAAAAAGGATACAGCGGGGTGTGCACCTATACCCGGATTGAGCCCAAAACAATTCATTACAGTATTGGCGAACCCAAATTCGACAATGAAGGTCGCGTTATCGAGATGGATTTTGATGATTTTATATTTTTTAACGTTTATTTTCCCAACGGCCAAATGAGCGAAGAACGGCTTCAGTACAAACTCGATTTTTATGAACGTTTTTTTAAATATGCCGATGAGTATAAAAACCAGGGCCGAAGCCTTATTATTACCGGAGATTACAATACCGCTCATAATGAGATTGATTTGAAAAATCCAAAAGCCAATGAAAAAAATTCCGGATTTTTGAGAATTGAGAGAGATTGGCTCGACAGGATTATTGAAAACGGTTATGTGGACACCTACAGATATTATTGTCCGGATGACGTAAAATATTCCTGGTGGACCTACCGGTTCAAGGCAAGGGAGCGGAACATCGGGTGGCGTATTGATTATTTTTTTGTTACTAAAGATATTATCGATAACGGCTGGGTTAAAGAGGTTTTTATCGATAATGAAATTTTTGGGTCAGATCATTGCCCCATTGGTTTGCTTATCGAAATCTGAAACGGATGAATGGCCAGACCCCCGCCAAAAAAACTGCCTGGAATATTAAAAAATACAGCAAGTTGTAATTAATAAAATCTTGACAAAGCTTATCGGAATTGAGAATATAGATTTCGCATATAAATAAAAGATTTAAAAAATCGCTCAATTTAATACAGTGAGACCTTTGAAAAACGTTCAATTTTGTTCAAGGCCAAGGAAGGCGAAAATTTTAACCACAGGAATACATTAAGTATTTCGAGGATTAAAATTTGAGTCTGACGCAGGAATTGGGCAAAAGGGGGCGTTTTGCAAAGGTCTCATAGTATGGTTTGCGGTTTGCTGGCGTTGCACGATCACTATTTTCCCGGATAAGGAGACCCGATTATGCCCCTAACAAAAGTTCAACTTGTAGAATCAATTTGCAATCAGATCGGTATGACCAAGAACAGATCCGCAGAAATTTTAGAAACCTGTTTAGAAATTATCAAAAGCACACTGGAATCCGGTGAGGATGTATTGATCTCCGGATTTGGTAAATTCTGTGTAAGGGAAAAGAAGGAACGGAGAGGGAGAAATCCGGCTACGGGTGATGCCATGATATTAGCCCCAAGAAAAGTGGTTACGTTTAAATGTTCCGGGAAGTTGAAGAACATGATAAATGGCAAATGAAGCTCTCCGCAGCCCCGCCGGGCGGGATCTCCGCTCCGCTACGACAAACTGCGGGGTATCAAAGCAGAATAAAAAAGGCAGACCCCATTTTGGTCTGCCTGATCTCGCGAGGCAGCTCTCCTTTTCAAAGAGCCTGCCCGGCGTTATTTTCTGTTAGCTTCTCTAAATGTCGTTGTACAATGCTGTGTGGCATTGAGATGCACGGACATCCGAGAAGCTTAATAAATGTCAACTTCGCTCCTCTTTTTACAGTATAACCTTCGTGAATACTAATTCGTCACATGGTTTAAATCATAATGTTGAAGCTGAGTGACATTTAGTTCTCCTTAAATAATAATTATTTTATAAGATATGTCCATAAGGAAAAAAACTCATTTTTATAGGTGAGAATCCTACGCCTAGGGGTTATTCCCGTTACCCATCCGTTCAGGTCGTGTTGAGACAGTATGTAATCCGGCTATCTGCCTTTTATCTCGCCTCTCAGAAGCTTCTTAAACCCTTCGAGAGTTCCCTTCCAGACACTATTGTCACCGGCCATTACCGCGACAATAACATCTTTCTCAACGCTGATTTCCAGAACAATTTCTTCATCGTTAACCTTAAATACGGCCTCTCCCCATCTCTCCGCGGGAAGACCCGCTACTTCACAATCGTAATCCGTCCGAATTTCTCCGGTCATTCTTATATCACCCATGGTTTTCTCCTATTCATTATTCAGAATCTGTTTCAGTTTTTTCTGTCTCTACAAGAGGTTACACGGTCAGTTTCTCTAATTACAGACGGCTTTTCAGTGTAACGCTGAACCACGAGGCCCACATCCGACAGAGGGCCTTTAAAGTCCGGCTCCGGAATATCCAGGATTTGATCTTTGAGCAGATCTTCGCTGACATCCAACGTTACTCGCCAAGAATCTTTGCTGTCGTCGGTCAAATAGGTTTTTAATCCGCCCCTGGCCGCGATCATGTCGTTAATCGGGTCGTTGCCGACCATCAGGCAGGCTTGGGGCGGTTCATTGATTTTTCGGCAGATTTCCAGGTAATATTCTATCCGCGGTTTACAAAACGACATATTTTCAATATGGGTCACCAAATCGAAACGAAAATGATCCAACCCGGCCCAGGCCAAGCGTTTCATCTGGACATTTAAAGGAAAGATGGGGTTACTGGCCAGCACCACCTTTAATCCGGACCGGACAATTTTATGAAAAGTTTCATGAAGATCATCCGGAAGTCTTATGGTTACCTTAATTTCATCATATTCGGTTTCGTAAAAATTCAAAAACCGATTCCACAGTCTGTCTCGCCGATTCGCAGATTGTTCAGCAAAGGCGTTCATAAAATATTCGGCATTGATCATTTCACCGTTGTTTTGCAATAGTGCATGGGTTGCGCTTATCAGCCGTTTCCGGAAGATATCCGCAGGCATAAGATCCGCAAACCGGGTTTCTATCCTGCGAAAATATTCCTGGTAAAACCTGGATTCGTCAAATAAAATCAGCGTATTGTCTAAATCAAATAGAATTGCCTTGAGCATGGCTCAAATCCACCGTCTAAATCGGACTTTTTAAGAAACCGTTATCCTTATCGGGTTAAAACAAAACACTGTATCATAATCAAAGCAGATTCATGAATCAATCTTTAATTCCACAAGCCATCTCAAAAATACATCTAACGCCCAATTACGGTGTTGCGAGCCTCTTCAAAATGCTCACATACTCCCATGTATGCTGCGCTTTTTCATCGGCTCGCGCCTTGTCCTTGAACGTAATCTGCATTTTTGAGACGACTTGTAATAAAAATTTGACAGGCTACAATTTTTTATGATATTAAATAAGATAATATAACAGCAATTCAAACGGTTTTCTAATTCACCGAGTTTTACTTACCGCTACGATTACCCTTCACCTGATATTTTTGCTCGGCTCTCTCTCATACTCAGCATTCTCTGATACAATGATCCGTGCTCATTATTCAACGGAAACGGATAACAAGTCTTTTTGAATTTGAATCTGCAAAAAGTAATCAATCGCTGCTCTTTATGGTTATAAACTATTTTTTCGTGAATCCTTAGAGGATGATTATGAGAATAGGGTTTATAAAAATGCCGATATCCTGCCCTAAAGGGGCGGTGTTACACCTCTTTAGGGGCAATTTCTTATGCATTGGCACAGATCTATTTTTATTTTTACCTAAGATGAGGCGGGCAAGCCTCGACAATCGCTCAACTTAGGTTTTAATTCTTAACTCCATTATGATAGCCACGGGATCTACTGCGAAATTTCTTGCCGGTTCAGTGGTGATCTGGAGAGAAAGGAGGAGCCATGTATATCCAGCAATCAGATCTTTTTTGGGGTATGAACAGGGATTTTGTGAAAAAAGTTATGAATATCGCAGAAAAAAAATCTTATGGGAAAGGACATTTTCTTTTTCACGAGGGAGATCCCGCCGTCAATTTTTATGTTCTAATCAAAGGACAGGTTAAACTGATGATCGGTGAGACCAGTCAGATGGTTTATACCGTGGATCGTGCCGGAGAGGCTTTTGGCTGGTCGAGTATCATCGAACGGGATACTTATTCTGCATCGGGAGAATGTATGGAAGAAACCATACTGCAAAAAATTGACAGCAGAGCATTACTAAATATCCTGGAACAAGACCCGGTCAATGGCCTCATTTTCATAAAACGTTTGGCAGGGTTAATCGGAAATCGTTTGGTTTGGAGCTATAAAATGATTACATCTTCATCGCAGGCCTCGGTTTCCATGACCGGAGGCACAGGCCAAATCGAGGTATCCGAAGCCGCTGCATAAGTTTTGATTTTTAATTTCCGGCGCTTAACCGGCTTGAATAAAAATCAGTGCAGTATTTACTGTTTTTAAAAAAGACTGACTGAACTTCCCATTATTCACCGATATAACAAAAGGAGGTCACTATGGCGGTCAAAGTTTTAATCAAGAGAAAAATAAAAGACGGTAAACTTAATGAGGCCTCAAAACTCCTTGTCAAAGCCCGGTACAATGCCATGGGACAGCAGGGTTATATTTCATCCGAGACGTTGAGTGGCTGTGTGGATCAAAATAATGTGGTGGTGGTATCCATGTGGCAGAAAATAGAGAATTGGAACCAATGGGAAAAAAGTGAGTTAAGAGCGGAAAATGAGGCTGAGTTTGAAACCTTACTTGACGGACCGGTTGAATATGAAACCTATAATTTGGGATTGCAGCTTTAATCGGGCGAATTGCCGGTAACAGTAAGGATCTTGAAGCAATTGTCGGGGCAGGTCATCCCAGCGTTCGGACGGGGTGCTTGCCCTTTTTTGTTTTCACCGGGGCCATGTCCGAAATTAATGATTTCATGAATTCTATCCTAAGGGCTCGGGCAATTGAATTAATGATGATCTCGTAAAAAGTCCGATTTAGACGGTTTCGTAAAAAGTTCAAATTCAAGGCGTGCAAATTTTGTAATCATGAGGCGTACTTTTCGTACGTTGAATGATTGCGAAATGCAGCACGCCGGTTAAACCGGAAATTTATTTTGCCTTGAAAAACCTGGTCCTTTGGACCAGGATTCTTTACTTAACCGGGGTGAAACTTTATTCTATGAACATCGAACGTTGAACATCGAATAATGTATTCTACCATTTATAATAAAGACAAAGCGACTTATAATAAAGACAAAGCGACCCGCCCGCCTCGCCTGAGCGAGCCAACAAAAGGACGAAGGGCATTGAGTACAGCTCGCGATGACGGGCAGGAGCGCCTTCCACATTCGACATTCGACGTTGAACGTTCGATGTTTACCCGCCTTCGGCGGCGCCAGAGGCGACCAGGGTTCGATGTTCAAATTGTTGCATCTGAAATTACGACGAAACCTTCATATCACGTTGAAGTTACATATACAAATCAGAAGTTCTGAATTGGGGCAAAGACCCTGAAATTGATGAGGTCCAATGAACGATAAACAGATCACCACCCTATCCAAAGAACTCGGCGTTAGGGAAATACAAATAACCGCCGTGACAACCCTGTTAGAACAAGGCGCAACCATTCCGTTTATCGCACGCTACAGAAAGGAAGCCACGGACAGTCTTGACGAGATTGCGATAACTTCCATCAGGGACAGATTGAAATACCTCGAGGAGCTTGACAGCCGCAAGGAAACCATTCTCAAGTCTCTCGAAAAACACGGCCATTTGACTGATGAACTGAAAGAGAGGGTGCGGGCTACCCAAACGCTTTCGGTTCTGGAAGACATCTACCTGCCATTCCGGCCCAAGCGCCGTACCAAAGCGACCGTTGCCAGAGAAAAAGGGCTTGAACCGCTTGCCCTGGAACTTTTCGAACAACGGGGGATAGATCCGGCAGAAGCTGCCGCGGCATTTATCGACCCGCAAAAGGAAGTTGACACGGTGGAAGACGCGCTTTCCGGTGCCCGGCATATTATTGCTGAAAGCATTAACGAGGACCCGCAGGCAAGGGTTGTGCTGCGGAATTTGTATACCGGCAAGGCGATTTTCAAAAGCCGGGTGGCATCCGGCATGGAGCAGGACGGGTCCAAGTACAAGGACTATTTCGACTGGGAGGAACCCGCGTCCGCCGCGCCGTCCCACCGGGTCCTTGCCATGCGCCGGGGGGAGAAGGAAGATATATTGAATCTGACCCTTGCCCCGCCCGAGGATGAAGCGGTTCAGGTTCTCGAAGGTCTGTTTGTCAAAGGAAACGGCCCGGATTCGGACCAGGTAAAAATGGCGGTAACCGATAGCTACAAAAGGCTTTTGTCACGCGCCATGGAAACGGAACTGCGCATGGCCACAAAACAAAGAGCGGATACCGAAGCCATCAGGGTATTTGCGGAAAACCTGCGCCAGCTGCTTCTGTCGCCCCCTCTTGGCGGCAGACGGGTCATGGGCATTGACCCCGGATTCAGAACCGGATGCAAGGTGGTCTGCCTTGACCGGCAGGGTAAACTTCTCCACAATGATACGATTTATCCGCATCTGTCTGAAAAACAGACTGAAAACGCCGGGAATACGGTAAAATCCTTATGCGAACGCTTTGATGTTGAAGCCATTGCCGTGGGAAACGGGACCGCCGGCAGGGAGACAGAGGCGTTTTTGAAGCAGATGAATCTGGGAAAAAACATCCTGATTTTGATGGTTAATGAAAGCGGGGCTTCGATATACTCTGCCTCGGAAGCGGCACGGGAAGAGTTTCCCGACCATGATCTTACCGTACGAGGCTCGGTGTCCATTGGCAGACGGCTGATGGACCCCCTGGCGGAACTGGTAAAAATAGATCCCAAGTCCATCGGCGTGGGCCAGTACCAGCATGATGTGGACCCGTCTTCGTTGAAGGAATCTCTGGATGATGTGGTGATGAGCTGTGTTAATGGTGTGGGCGTTGACGTCAACCGGGCCAGCATGCAGCTTCTTACCTATGTTTCGGGTCTCGGCCCCGGGCTTGCAAAAAATATAGTGCAATACAGGGATGAAAACGGTGCATTTGCTTCCAGAGATGAATTAAGAAATGTCCCCCGTCTCGGGCCCAAGGCCTTCGAACAATCCAGCGGGTTTTTAAGGATAAAGAACGGCGCCAACCCTCTGGATGCAAGCGCCGTACACCCGGAAAGCTATGAGATTGTAGGTTCCATGGCCCAGGATCTGGAATGTACGGTTTCCGATCTCATGAAGGATGCGCAACTTCGGCGTGACATTGACATTTCAAAATATGTGACGGACCGTGTGGGTATTCCGACCTTGAAAGATATCATGGAAGAGCTGGCCAAACCCGGGCGTGATCCCCGGGATGAATTTGAGTCCTTTTCCTTTGCCAGCGGCATCGATAAAATTGAAGATCTGGAATCCGGCCAGAAGCTGCCCGGAATTGTGACCAATGTTACCGCTTTCGGGGCGTTTGTAGATATCGGGGTTCACCAGGACGGTCTGGTTCATATCAGCGAGTTGTCGGACAGGTTTGTTAAAGATCCCGCCCAGGTGGTAAAGGTTCAGCAAAAGGTTATGGTCACCGTACTTGATGTTGACCTGGAAAGAAACCGGATCAGCCTCTCCATGAAATCCAATGCCGGTGAAAAGCCGAAAATTCGCAGCAAACAACAACGGACAAAACCGGAGCGTCGGATCAGGGAAAAGAAAGTCCAGACAAAAAACACCCCATTTAACACCCCCTTTGCGGACATTTTTAAACGCACGTCGTAACGGTTGGAAAGGGTGCATTACCAGTTTGTTAATTGCTATCCAAGACTTTTTGGTTTCAGGTTTCAGGTGTCAGGAATCGCCAAACCTGAAACCTGAACACTGACACCTGAAACCTACATGTCCCCTGACACCTGAAACCTGATTGCAAGGCTTTCGCTCAAAAAATGAATAAGTTAATGGGTGAAAACCATTTTAACAAATCGGTAATGCTCCCGTTGGAAAGTCGAACTCGAGTGATGAAAAATCCGGAGTGGGAAAATAAATTTTGAATGATGTTGAGACACCTCAGGTTGGCACAGGTAATACCATGGGTAGTGAGACGTTTCGCACCCAACTCGGGCCACTCCTCCTCATCGCATCCATATTTTTATTAAACTTTACTGCCCGAATCATTGCCGCTCCATTACTGCCTACAATTGAAAAAGATTTGGGAATTGGCCATGGGGATGCGGGGTCGCTTTTTCTGTTCCTTTCCATCGGATACTTCATATCCCTTCTGGGCTCCGGGTACATATCTTCTCGGATTACCCATAGAAAAACCATCGCTGTTTCCGCAATTGCCGTGGGTACGGCGCTTTCATTAATTTCTTTTAGCGAAAGTCTGTTTGCCATGCGATGCTGTGTATTTGTGCTTGGAGTATCCGCAGGCATATATCTTCCATCGGGAATTACAACCGTCACCTCTCTGGTGAATCCCAGGCACTGGGGTAAAGCAGTAGCGATCCATGAGCTTGCCCCGAATTTAAGTTTTATTTTAACACCGTTATTGGCTGAGATGCTTCTTCACTGGTTTAAGTGGCGGACTATTTTATATTTTATTGGAATGGTTTCGGTTATTATGGGAATTGTCTTTTCCAAATTGGGTAAAGGAGGGAATTTCTTAGGAGAGGCCCCTAATTTTTCGTCCATTAAGAAAATTTTTCGGATTCCCGCTTTCTGGATCTTGATTGCTCTATTCAGTTTGGCCATTACAAGCACACTGGGAGTTTATAATATGCTCCCGTTATACCTGGTCACCGAACATGGCATGAGTCTGGATTGGGCGAACAGTCTGGTAGGAACTTCCCGCATTTCCACGTTAGGGATGGCGTTTTTAGGGGGATGGGCAACCGATCGGTTTGGTCCGAAACCCATTATGATTGGAGCATTTTTTGTTACCGGAATTCTTACATTGCTCATAGGGATGGTCTCGACACCTTGGATTGCGGCGATAGTATTCCTTCAGCCCGTGTTGGCGGTATGCTTCTATCCGGCGGGCTTTGCGGCGCTGTCAATAATAAGTTCGCCGGAAAACAGAAATATGGCCATATCGCTAACCATACCCGTCGCTTTTGTTTTAGGGGGAGGCATTGTTCCCGCCCTGATTGGTGTTATGGCGGATAATGGGTGTTTTTCCTTGGGCATCAGCCTTTCCGGGGCACTGATCATGACGGGTTTCTTTTTATTATATTTTTTTAAACCGGAACAAAAAGGGATTGAAAATTGAATATTGACAATTGACTATTTAAGGAAGTCGCTTCGCTCTATCATTTTAATATTGAAAATTATAAGAACTGGAAGAATTCCATAAATATTCAATCTTCAATCGAAAATATTCAATTATTCACAATAAAGAAATTATACGGATAAAAATTTCTTTGCCATAAAAAGCACAAAATTTATGACTAAGAAATTAAAAGGAACGGCAAATGAAAATTATAGATTCAAAGAAACTGACGAACCTTAACTGGTTAAACCTGTTCAATATATCCTATGCGGATAGAAATGGTGTGCATATGATTTGGCAGGTTGCCTCCAGGGCAAAAGAACCCAAATGTGTTACCCGGGATTTTGCCAAACCCGATGCGGTGGTCATGGTTCCGTTTCATAAATCTAAAAAAAAGATGGTCATTACTAAAGAATACCGGGTTCCGTTGGCAGATTATGAATACGGTTTCCCGGCGGGACTTATTGATGAGGGGGAAACGGTCCGGGAAGCCGCACGTCGTGAGTTAAAAGAGGAAACCGGTTTAGAGCTCACCCGTTTCATAAAAATCGGCCCTTCCATATATTCATCCGCGGGAATGACCGATGAATCCGTCTCCATGGTATATATTGAATGTGACGGAGTCCCTTCAACTGACGGTAATGAGGGATCCGAG
>JAFDEW010000385.1 GCA_019310125.1 Deltaproteobacteria bacterium
CCACTCAAAATCCCTATTGTGGCTTGAACAATAGATCGTATATTCATCAACTGCAGAATGGTTAGTCGTCTTCAGGCTGGCGCTCTTTTTACCATTATCAAGAACAGAAGCGAGCTTTTTAAATGAATAAGGCTCCTTTACATACCCGACCATCAGGGCATCCTGCATTGCCCAGGCATAGTCGCCGTTAATGAACCGTATCAGGCCTTTTTGGCAGTAGCAGGACAAGATCGGGTGTTTATGATCAACGGGTTTACATTCCACAAAGAGGCCATCCTGATCGCTGAGAATCGGGAGTTGATCCCGTTTTAGATCGAAGAATATATCCGGCATCTTATCAGGGTGTTTCTTGTCGACGTTTGGAATCTTTTGATCCCGGATCATCTTTCCAAAAAGAGCACAGTTAAAACCATCAATCTCACCGGTTTTTCGCAAACGATTTTCTATGATTTCTTTCAGCATCTGGGTTATGGTATCCTCATCTGCGGATAGTAGAATAAAGTTGGAAGGCGGTTTTTCTTCAAGTAACTGCCAGGCCTTTTTGATTACCTTGCAAAGAAGCAGGACGGTGCGCTGTGGGATATGCGGATGAGGTAATGTGTACTCTATGCCGTGCGTAAAAAAGCCGACCGCCATCAGCTTTTCCTCATGGGAAATGCACCAAGATGATGGCGCAGAATATCCAAAGCGCAAAGACGGGCGCGACTTAACGTCCAATACCGATATTGGCTAATGATCCCTACGAGGAGACGCCCCTTTTCGTGAACAACGACTCGGCTGCAACCTGTTTTGTTAGCTGCTTCGGTGATTTTAGAAATCAGCCTTTTCTGCATTGATTGGGTTAGACTTGCGGAAGTGGCGGTTGAAAAAACTGAAAAGAAATGCCATGGCGAATGAATATCCTGCCTTGCAATCTCAACCTCATCGACCGATACTTTTTCATTCGTAATGTCGAAAGATGGGGTGATTAACCGATGAAGTTCAACATAAAAAGCTTTGCGTTCAGTCTTTAAAGGGGGCGCATTGGCACGATCCTTAGCCTCCTTAAAGGGCTCGGCCACTTCAAGTGTGTCTTTCACAACCTGTCGGTCATACTCATCCAGACCGTAGAGATCAAAAATGAAGTCATTGATTTCCTTCCAAGGTTTCTTGAACGCTGTTTCAAGCTGACCGGAAAGTTTTACGGTGCGCTGTCGTTGCCGCTTGGACAAAGTATTGATGGTTGGGAACGGAAAACTCTCAATGTTCTCCTTAAGAAAAGTTCTTCGTTCCGCGCCCATTCTCGAACTCGTCATCAGCACATAATACCTGAACAGATAAGAATGCGTGATCAGATGAAGAAGTGCCATGATCCAATCTGCCTCCTCGCTGCCGTGAGCTGAAAAGCCGTAATAGCTTTTACTGAAAACAATCGGTACGCGAACCACCCACGATTTGGGCTTAAACATCGAACTGCCCGGCGATTCCGGCACAATAATTAATGGAGGTGTATATAATTCCATGCACCTTGGTGCATGCACCTTTGAACGTTTGAATTTAGGCATTAATGATACATCAACCGAGAACTCACCGTTTGCTGGTGGAATAAAATTTGGAAGTCCAATCATAAAACGGGCATCGCCCTGATGAACTTGTTTGAGCGACAAGTCATATCCTCTACCAGAATACAGCTCCGGGCTCTCCCAATACGACTTAACAGTAGGCCATTCCAGTTCATCAAGTTTACGGACTACTTCCACATCAAGGGCAGTTCCTACTGCCAGCGTTTTCAGCAGCCGTGAATCTTTAACGACTTCAGAGGCAGCCACCGGTTGAGCGGATTGATAATCAATACGGATTCGACCTTTGTTATTCAGGTCCCGTTCGAAATGAGGGGTAACGAAATAAAAATGGTGGTCGGCGGCGGGCACACGATTACGAGCGAAAAAGAGCATGAAAGGCTGATTCATGCCCGGCCATACTGCACTATCCGACAAGTTGGACCCATTCAATATTCCTGTAATTTCGGCCCCTTGTACTATTGCATTAAACGCACTGATGCCAGGCCCAGATTGCTTGAGAAAGATTCGCCCAGGCAGAGCCATAGCGATAATGCCTCCTGGTTTCGCCCATTGAGTCGATTTCCACAAAAAAGGCAGGTCCGGGTTGTTGTCAGGATTACGGTACGTCTGCGCAAAATCTTCAAGTCCACGATCTATCAGAATCTGGCGAGTCAACTTGGTGAATACGACATTGTGTGCCTTGATCTCTTCCTTGGCCTCTTCATCATCTCCCTTCAGACGAGTCCAGGGTGGATTACCGATGATCAAATCGAAACGGCTATTAAAGTCTTTGGAAAGTTCCGGACGCAAGCTGCCCAGCACAAAACCCCTGGTCTCCTGCTCTCCAGCTTGTCTGTGGTTATGCAGCACGATGCCCTGGAGCGGCTCCGGAAATCTCAGGCTCTTGGGAGGTCGAGGTGATTCATTAAGTTCAATAGCGGTAATGTAAAGCGACAACGCTGCCAGGCGCAGGGCGGACTCACTGACATCGAAACCACAAAGCTGATTGTAGAGAATGGATTGAATCGCCTTTGTATCAGGTCGCTTACCATCGTGTTCCCAGCGGGCTGCAACAAGCTTCCTGAATGCCAGAACAAGGAAAATCCCGGCCCCGCAACTTGGGTCCAGAATTCGCGCATTTTTCTTGTCGGTGACGCCTTCAAATGCGTCGTCCACGAGGTAACGCGCAATGTTCTTAGGTGTATAGTACGCACTTGTTTGCTCTCTT
>JAFDEW010000089.1 GCA_019310125.1 Deltaproteobacteria bacterium
ATGAACATCGAACATCGAACGTCCAACATCGAATGTTGAATGAAAGACAAAAACAAAAGCAAGAATTTTTCTTGATTTTGAGTAAATTGAGGAGCAAAGCGATATCATTATTCGACGTTCAATGTTCAATGTTCGATGTTGGACGTTCATCTTTTTATTTTTATTTTCGATGTTCAGTCTATTCCATGATCGACGTTCATCTTTCAAAACAACCCTGAACCCAGAATCCGGAATTTCTGACACCAGAACACTGACACCTCAATCTTGAATTTTTGAACCCAAAACAAGGAGGTTAAAAAATGACTTACAAGAAATTAATTTTTGCAATGCTGGTCCTGGCAGTAATCATCTCCGCGGCAAATCCTTCCTATGCCCAGCCGGGAAAGGATGCCGACCAAACATTATCTCCGTATTTCCTGGTAAATAGCCATGACTCGAACGTGGACCGGCTTCCCCTGAAATCCACACAGGCTCACGTCAGTATTTCAGGGGTCATCGCCGACGTCACAGTAACACAGGTTTATAAAAATGAGGGCCATAAGCCATTGGAAGCCGTGTATGTGTTTCCGGCATCCACAAGGGCTGCGGTTTACGGGATGAAAATGACTATCGGAGAGCGAACCATTACGGCAAAAATACGCGAGCGTGAGCAGGCCCGGCAGGAATACAACCAGGCCAAACAAGCGGGAAAAAGTGCATCTCTTTTAGAGCAGCACAGACCCAATGTTTTTCAGATGAATGTGGCCAACATTTTGCCTTCTGACGTCATTCAAGTAGAACTCAAATATACGGAATTGCTGGTTCCCACGGACACGGTTTACGAATTTATCTATCCCACGGTTGTGGGGCCCCGCTACGTGGACCGCCAGGACCATGAAGCCGGCTCGTCCGATACATGGACGGCAAATCCCTATCTTCACCAAGGAGAACCTCCAACCTATACATTTAATATTGCCGTGGATATTTCAGCAGGTCTCCCGATTCAAGATATCGCCTGCGATTCCCATAAGACCGGCATCAATTACAATGGCCCTTCTTTTGCCGCCGTTACTCTGGACCCATCCGAAAAACAGGGTGGCAACCGGGATTTTATTTTGAAATATCGACTCGCCGGCGGCAAAATTGAAACCGGTCTCCTTCTTTTTGAAGGAAAGGAAGAAAACTTTTTCCTGCTTATGATGCAGCCTCCCAAAAATGTTGTCAAAAGCCAAATCCCACCCCGAGAGTATATATTCATCGTTGACGTATCAGGATCCATGCACGGTTTCCCCCTGGATATATCCAAAAAACTTCTTAAAGACTTAATCGGCAACCTGCGTCCCACAGACACATTCAATGTGCTGCTGTTTGCCGGCGGCTCCCACCTGATGTCGGAACACTCCTTGTCGGCGACCCCTCAAAACATCACACACGCCATAAATATCATTGACCGACAGCGCGGCGGTGGTGGAACCCGGCTGTTACCCGCACTAAAAAAAGCGCTTTGCCTGCCAAAAACCCAAGGATTCTCTCGAAGCATTGTCATTGCAACAGACGGGTATGTGTCGGTTGAAGAACAAGCATTTGACCTGATCCGGAATAATCTGGGCCGGGCCAATATGTTTACCTTCGGAATCGGATCCAGCGTCAATCGCCATTTGATTGAAGGAATGGCAAGGGTGGGAATGGGAGAGCCCTTCGTGATTACAAACCCTAAACAAGCATCCGAAAAAGCAAACAAATTCAGAAAGCTCATCGAATCTCCGGTGTTGACGGAAATCAAGATCGATTTCGGCAGGTTTAAGGCTTTTGATATGGAACCTCCGAGTATTCCCGACGTACTAGCGGACCGGCCCGTGATTGTGTTCGGCAAATGGCGCGGCAGGCCCCGGGGCATCATCTCTATACAGGGCTTTACCGGAGAACACGCCTTTTCGAATAAAGTGGAGGTTTCCGGGATTACGCCGTTGCAGACAAACTCGGCCCTGCGTTACCTGTGGGCACGGTACCGGATCGCCCTTCTATCCGACTATAATAAACTCAACAAACAAGATGAACGGGTCCATGAGGTAACCCAACTGGGGCTGACCTATAACCTGTTGACCGCATACACCTCATTTGTTGCCGTGGACACTCGGATTCGGATCAAGGATGGACAGGCGATAACCGTCAAACAACCGCTTCCGCTCCCCCAGGGGGTTTCCGACTATGCGGTGGGCGGAAATAGGTCTTTTGCCGGAAAATCGGTTTCCTCCTTTGCACCCGCTCCTTCGATATTGGGGTTTAAAAACCAGGTCATGGAAGAAAGCCTTGAACGTAAAAAAGAGGACCGTTTGGCAGGTGAATCGGAACCTGACGTCACTGCCCATGATAAAAACACCATTGAACTGGGAGAAGTTATCGTTACCGGAGGTTTGCAAGAAAACTCCATCCGAAAAGTTCTGAAAAAACATATCCGCTCATTTAACATCTGTTTTCGGCAGGCGTTGGAAAAACAACCGGACTTAAAAGGAAAAATTGTATTCAAAATAGTTATAGATTCTGCCGGTCGCGTCACCAAAATCGATCAGGATAAAGGGACTACGGAAGAAAACCAGTTTGGACAGTGCATGCTTCAGGAACTCAAAAAGTTGCATTTCCCGGCATCAAAAGCAGGGAAAAAGAGCATGGTTTTGATTACCTTCGTGTTGAAATAATAATCCAAGAACAGCCACAGGCATAACTCAGCATAGCCGTCTGTCTCGGAAACCGAGTCAGACGGCTATCATTTAGTACCCGAACCAAAACACAATTTCCAAACTAGTGTCCATCCATAAATTTATATTGGGCACAAATTATGTTTCCAATTCAGAAATGAGCAATTTTTCGCAAGGTCAAGGCCAATTCTGCAGGATAGCAGAATTGGACAGCTGTCAAGCTGCCCGTAAGGGCGAGGGGCATGGACGCCCCGAGTCAAATCAAGGAACACCGCGGAGGCGTACAAGTGGTACGCCGCACAAGTAATTCCGCAGATTGACCCCAGAGAAATAGGCTCCGCATTTCACAGGGTAGGCGCAGAGATTGCGGAAAAGGGCCATTTCTGGATGGACACTAAACTAACTTCAATATCCAAGATACATAGCAACAAAAGTTTTGATGTGTTGATATCGAATCTAAACCGCAAGCATTATCAGTATGGCCTGGATTTAAGAGAATATATAGGATTATTTCAGACTTCTTAAAAGGGCAATTATTTCCCGGCCAAATTCCTTTTTCTGCCAGTTTTTCATTTCTTTTATTTTTCCCATGGCTCTTCCATCCACGGGGTTCTGTATTGCAATGGAGGTAATGAGCACATTATTACAAATTATCCCGGGATCTATTCCAAGCGCTTTAACCTTCGAAAGTCTCCAGGATTTCAGGGCGTTTATCCTTTCCGGCACTTCATTCGGGAATATCTTCGGCTTTTTTTTCGGATACACCGGAAGGTTGCTATCCGGTATTTTCAAAGCCCCAGCCACCAATTCAACCAAATCATTGCCGTACATATGGATCTGTTTTCCACTCAACGCCTTTATTCCTTTTAAACGGCGTAACGTTACAGGTTTTGCCGTTACGATTTTCATAACTGAATCGTTGCCGATAATTTTAAATAGCGGCTTATCTTTCTTTTCTGCGATACCCTTGCGAAACTGCAACAACGCTTCAAGCACGGCAAGGCTTTTGGACTTAAGCCGTCCCGCGCCTTTGAATTTTAAAAATAACGGCTCTTGATCCGATAAAACCGGTCTAACCTTGCTTAAAGCATCGCATTCTTCAAGCACCCAGGCCAGACGGGATTTTTTTTCAAGCTCTTTTTCACAAACTTTGGCAAGGTTAAAAAGATAGTTAACATCACCGACAGCATAATCCATCATCTCTTTGGGCAACGGCCTTTTGGACCAGTCTTTTTTCTGGTATTTTTTGTCAAGAGTTATATTTAAATATTTCTTCATTACAGCTTCAAGCCCCGTTTCCTTAATTCCAAGGAATCGGCATGCAAGCTCGGTGTCAAAAAGATTATTTATCTCAATACTAAAATCCCGAAAAAGACTGCGCACATCATAATCAGCCCCATGAAAAATCTTTTTAACATCAGGATTGGAAAAAAGCGGTTTAAGGGGGGATAAATTTTTAACCTGTAGCGGATCGACCACAATAGTGGATTTTTCTGTGGCCATCTGAACCAGACAAACTTTTACTTGAAAATGGTACATCGAATCTGCTTCCATGTCAACGGCCACGGCCCTTGCTTTTTCCAGGGTTCTTACCGCTTTTTCAAGTCCTGCTACGGTATTTATAATCTTATAGTTGATTCTCATTCAATTTTCACTTGACCCGCTGGGTTATTTCACCTAATTTGATTTTTTTATTCAAGTTAAATAGGACGCAAATTTTCGCAGATATACACAGATAGTATTGTTATTTTGAAATTTAAGAATCTTGACAATCTGTATTCATCTGTGTCCAAAAAAGAAAATTCCTATACTATTAAATTGATAGCGCCAAAGGCACATACATCAACTTTAGCTCACTTTAAACTTTAGTTCACTTCAAACTTTTTAATGGATGATAGTACAATGGTAAACATAACATTTCCCGACGGTAATATAAAGAGTTTTGAGGATAGTCCTACAGGGTTGGATGTAGCAAAGAGTATTTCGGAGGGTTTCGCACGAAATTGCATCGCCATGGAGCTCAATTCCGATCTTGTAGATTTAAATACAAAAATTGACCGGGATTCCCAGATCAGGCTGATCACACCCAAAGATCCGGAAGCCCTAAAAATACTCCGCCATAGTGCTTCCCACGTAATGGCCCAGGCCATCTTGCATCTTTACAAGGATGCCAAATTGACCATCGGACCAGCCGTGGAAGACGGCTTTTATTACGATATTGATATGGAACCGGTTTCGAAAGACGATTTTGAAAAAATCGAGGCCGAAATGAAAAAGGCCATCAAAGCCAAACATCCGTTTAAGCGGGAAGTGGTCTCAAAATCCCAGGCCTTAGAATTTTATAAAAACGAGCCGTATAAACTCGAAATGATATCAGAACTGGAAGAAGGAACGATTTCATTTTACAAACATGACGATTTTACGGATTTATGCCGAGGTCCGCATCTTCCCCACACAGGATTTATTAAAGCCATAAAACTCATGAAGGTTTCGGGCGCATACTGGCGGGCGGATCAGACAAAGGCCCAGCTTCAAAGAATATACGGCACGGCCTTTTTCACAAAAAAAGAACTTGATGAGCACTTATATTTTCTTGAGGAGGCAAAAAAAAGAAATCACCGCAAAATCGGTATCGCGCTTGATCTTTTCAGTTTTCACGATGAAGCGCCGGGCATGCCTTTTTTTCATGCAAAAGGTATGGTTATGTGGAACGCCCTTTTGGATTACTGGAAAGAGGAACACAGGACCGCTGGTTATGTGGAGACAAAAACACCGATTATGCTCAACCGCAGCCTGTGGAAAAAAAGCGGTCACTGGGAAAATTACCGCGAACATATGTATACTGCTAAGGTTGATGAGGATGAATATGCCATTAAACCCATGAATTGCCCCGGTGGAATGATTCTGTATGGCATGAAGCCCCACTCTTATAAGGATTTGCCGATTCGGGCTGCAGAAATCGGTCTTGTTCACAGACATGAATTGAGCGGTGTGTTGTCCGGCCTTTTCAGGGTCAGGGCATTTCATCAGGATGATGCCCATATTTTTATGACACTCCGCCAGATAGAAGATGAAATCCTGGGGGTCCTTAAACTCGTAGAACGAATATACAGCACCTTTGGACTCGGATTTCATTTGGAACTTTCCACCCGTCCCGAAAAGTCCATCGGAACCCATGAGGAATGGGAAACCACAACACAAGGGTTAACATCTGCACTCGACACCTACGGTCAAGATTATAAATTAAACGAGGGAGACGGTGCATTTTACGGCCCCAAAATAGATGTGCATATAAAAGATGCGCTCGGCCGGACCTGGCAGTGCGGAACCATCCAGCTTGATATGTCTCTGCCTGAAAGATTCAACCTTTCATATATTGACAAAAACAATGAAAAGCGTCGTCCCATCATGATCCACAGGGTCATCTACGGATCCATAGAACGATTCTTTGGCATTTTGATTGAACATTTTGCAGGAAAATTCCCCTTGTGGATGGCCCCGGTCCAAACGGTTGTTCTCCCCATAAATGATGACCTTGTAACCTATGCAAATGATATAAAAATTAAACTTGAAAAAGCCGGGGTGCGCACAGAAGTGGACCATAGAACCGAAAGCCTGAACAAAAAAGTTCGAGATGCCCAGCTAACCAACATTCCGCTTATCCTGACCATCGGTAACAAGGAAAAGGAGTCAGGAAGCCTTTCCGTAAGGACCCTGGACGGCAACGTCAGGTATGGGGTCAGCCATGAAGAATTTTTAACCCGGATTCTATCACACATCAATAAGAGAAATCTTGATCTTGAGATTTTTAAAGCGTAATTTCTTATGACATGAATTCTGCATTAACTTTTTTTTGTCGTCACCAAGACACCAAGACACTAAAAAAGAATAACAAAATAAAATCCTTCGTGCCTGCCCGCCATCGGCTTCGCCTTAGGCGAGGCAGGCGGGTCTTTGTGCCTTGGTGGCAAATATTTCTTGGTTCCGCCTCGTCCGCCTCACTCCGCTTGGCAGGAGGGCGGGCTTATCCGGGTTTGGTATGAAAAAAAACGCCGGCATCACAACCCATAACATCAAATGGTGCGATCTGCGCTGTGAGTATGCCGACTTTGCAAAGGTCGACGCTCTGGATGGAAGCTGCCGAACTTTTCTGTCACTCTGGTGCAACAAACTTAAAAAACATGTAACCAAAAACGCACCCTGTGAAGTTTTGTTTGGTAAAAGACGACCCACAATCGGATTTTAGAGTAGGGTTTAGGGGTTCTGGGTCCTGAAGCTTAAGCGCTTAGTTATTTTTTGCGCTGGAAGGACTGAGAAAGATGAACATCGAATTAAAAAAATGAACGTCCAACATCGAACATTGAACATTGAACTTCGAATAATGATGTCGCTTCGCTCCTCAAATTACTCTAAAATAAAGTAAAATTTTTGTTCTTGTCTTTCATTCAACATTTTTACCCCGTGAAACTTTTTTTCTATTTCACTGGGGCGATGTTGGACGTTCGATGTTCAATGTTCATCTTTTAATATGTCCGGCGTTCATGTTTCAAAAGAGATTACCTCTTGTGGGGTTCGGAATTCAAGGTTCAGGTGTCAGATGTCGGGTTTCAGGTGAAAGTTGAGCAAATTACACAAATTCTTTATTTATTGGTTTCCGATTATCCTTTACTGTCTTTTAATTTTTATTCAGTCTTCGTATCCCTCCATTAAACGTTCACCTGAATTACCTCACCTTGATAAAGTGCTCCATTTTGTCGCCTATGCATTTCTCGGCGCCCTTTTTTTAAGAGCATTCAAAACATCGCGGATAAAAAATAATGTAAGATTCATATTGATACTCAGCGTTCTTTTACCGTTTCTTTACGGAATCAGTGATGAAATTCACCAGCATTTTGTTCCATACAGAAGTGCTGATCTTATGGATGTTCTGGCGGACATGCTCGGCGGTCTTATGGGGGTTTATATCTATCAGGCAATTGTCGGCAAGACTTCCGCCGGGTAAAAAAGCCGGACCACGAGTTTGATCGAAATCTGGTGAACGAAAAAAGCCTTGGTAAAAAACCAGGCTGACCTGTCAGTTTTTTTTACACTCAAAGATTTTTTTATCCATCTTCTTTTTAAACCATTTAGCCTTTATTTATATCCTATCTTATTAATATATCTAATCATATTCCCATCTCTATGTTTATAGAAAATTTTCGGCACGGTTGTTGCAGTCACAAATTGTAACATCTCAATAAATTATGAAGCCTACTGGTGATAAAATGTAAAAGGTCTGGCTGTTTGATCAGGTTTGTTAGACTTAAGGAAA
This sequence comes from Deltaproteobacteria bacterium, assembly GCA_019310125.1. Taxonomy (GTDB): domain Bacteria; phylum Desulfobacterota; class Desulfobacteria; order Desulfobacterales; family UBA11574; genus S5133MH16. The sequence goes on from JAFDEW010000089.1 coordinate 7,987, forward strand.
AACAGCGGTGAAGATAAGTTATCTTTTAAACATATTATATAAAATTTTAATATAGTTAACAAAGTCTACCGGTCCTGGCATTTATTTTCTATCACAAGGAGGAAGAAAATGAGAAAATATGAAATCTACCCCACTTGTCACGACTTTTTTGAATACCATGGGAACAATGAAATTGTAAGAATTCGAAACCAAAACGGTACAGCAATTCGGCAAGATTGGTTGATTTTTGATTCTCCTGATGAAGCTATGGAGTACTTCAATACTAAATGTGGTGAATTTGCAGGCTATTATCATTGATGAACTCGTAAAAAGTCCGATTTAGACGGTTTCGTAAAAAGTTCAAATTCCCCCGAATAAATCTCTCGGGATAAAAAGGCGTCGCAAATTTTTTAATCATAAGGCGTGCTTATCGTACGTTGAATGATTGCGAAATGCAGCACAACGCAGAAGTTGGACTTTTTACGAGACCGTCATCATTAGATTAAAGGAGAAATGATATGCTGATATATATAATTTTGTGTATTGCACTTCTTTATACTGTTGTGGCGTATTACCTTTGTTTAACATCTGAGATGCCGGGACCACCGGATTGGAAGGAAGAAGAAATGTCATCAAAATGAAGCTCCCCGCCGCAAGCGGGTGGGGTATCAAAGCGGAATTGCGCCGTAGCCAATGCAACATTGGAATGATATAGCGGAATTAACCCGCCGTCGCTCTGATGAGCTTGGGCGCGGTTCACCTCGCCTTTCATCCCTGTAGCCCCGCTGAGCTGAATCTCCTCTACAACAAGCTACAGGGTATTCCAGCGAAGGCGAATAAAACTTCTGCCTTTAGGTGGCAACGGGTTATGGTTTATGGATGGACACTACCTAATTGTGCATTCCTTGATAAAACGGTCCAATTGAGATGTCTGATTTGGCATCATTTCCTCGAATTGCACCCCTAATAACTTTGTTTTTAAATTGCTGGGTGGATTTCTACTGTCGGCAGGAGAGGCCCAAACAATTTTAAACGGTACATTTTTCAAATATGTAAAACAGATACTATCTTG
>JAFDEW010000386.1 GCA_019310125.1 Deltaproteobacteria bacterium
CGGATGTGCCCTTTTTTATTTTCCGGAAACCGGCAATAGTATCCGGTATCGGTGACAAGCTCAACGCTTACCAAAGGCTTGAAAGTTTTAAGATATTATTGGTTTTCCCCGGTTTTGGCATTTCAACGGCCAGGGTTTATAAAAATCTTAATTTGGGATTGACAAACTGCAAAAAAAAACTTAAAAGTTTTCTTTTGAACAAGCAGAGCTTTGATCCGGGGTGCCATTTATGCAATGATCTTGAACCCACTGCGGCATCAATGCATCCGGGCATATTTACAGCTAAAGAGGCTCTTTTAAAACATGGCGCACTGGGGGCGCTCATGTCGGGAAGCGGATCAACGGTATTCGGCCTTTTTTCCGATTCCGATACCGCCTTTAAGGCAAATCGTGCACTTGCAGCGAACGACGAGTGGCAGTTGTATCTTGTCGATATGATAACAAATGAGAACGTTTTTGAAAGGTCTCACAGGGATAATTTTTCTTGAACAGATGAGTTTGCATCTTTGATTATGGGGCGTCGTCAAGTGGTAAGACACAGGACTTTGGTTCCTGCATTCGGAGGTTCGAATCCTCCCGCCCCAGCCAGGTTGCATTAATGGGTAATGGTAATATAAATGAATGAATTTATAATATTTTCAGGGAATTCAAATCCGGTTCTTTCCCAAAAAATATGTGAATATATCAATGTTCCTCTGGGAGGGGAAAAGGTAAAACGATTCAGTGACGGTGAGATCCAGATCGAAATAGATGAAAACGTTAGATCAAAAGATGTTTTTGTCATTCAGTCCATCTGTTCTCCGGTGAATGATAATCTGGTTGAACTGCTTTTGATGCTTGACGCCTTAAAACGCGCCTCGGCAAACAGGATAACAGCGGTAATTCCCTATTACGGGTATGCACGCCAGGACAAGAAGGTAGCGCCTCGAGTTCCGATCAGCGCCAAACTGGTTGCGGATATACTGACCGTGGCCGGTGCAAACCGGATCATTACAATGGATCTGCATGCCGGTCAGATTCAGGGGTTTTTCAACATTCCCGTGGACAATCTCTTTGCTGCTCCGGTTATTATCGATTATATCAGAAAAAAATTTAATAATGACCTTGTGATCGTTTCTCCGGATGCGGGTGGGGTTGAACGGGCCAGAGCCTTTGCCAAGCGCCTAAACGCGGGACTTGCTATCATTGATAAACGCAGAGATGCTCCCAACCAAGCCAAGGCCATGGCAGTCATCGGCGATGTTACCGATAAGATTGCGGTTATTCTTGATGATATGGTCGATACCGCCGGCACCCTTGTCGAAGCTGCCGGAGCTATCATGAAAAATGGTGCCAGGGAGATCCATGCCAGCTGTTCCCATCCGGTTCTGTCAGGGCCGGCCATCCAACGGATTGAGGATTCGGAGTTAAAAACCCTGGTTGTAACAGACACGATTCCTTTAAAGGAAAATGCGATAGACTGTAATAAGATCAAGGTACTTTCAATTTCGAAGCTGATTGGCGAAGCGATTATTCGCAGTTTTAAAGGAGATTCCGTAACTTCTCTGTTTATATAAAACCTAACCCGGATAAGCCGGCCTCCAGCTCGTAAGCCTAAGGCTTGGAGAGAACCAAAAATATTTGCCACAAAGACACAAAGGATATATTAATTATTCTTTCTTCGTGTCTTGGTGCCTTAGTGGCAGAATGGAAAAAGTTTTTTCAGGAGGATTAATATATTTTGGAGTTAATAGAATTAAAGACAAATATCAGAACCACCACAGGCAACGGTCCTGCACGCAGACTCAGACAAAAAGGGCAGATACCTGCCGTGCTTTACGGCCCGGGAACAGAGTCCGTTCTGCTTTCCGTGAATATCACCGATATTGAAATGGTTTTGAAAAAGGGTCGGATCGGTCAGGCACTCTTAAACCTTGTTATTCCCAATAATGGGGAAACATCCACCAAGACAGCTATGGTAAAGGAGCTGCAACACCATCCGGTGTCACGGGATTTCCTGCACATCGATTTCTATGAGGTTGCAATGGATCGTAAGATCATGGTGAACATTCCTGTAACGACAATCGGTAAGGCAAAGGGTGTCGAGACTGGGGGCATACTGCAGATTATCAGACGCGAACTGGAAGTTCAGTGTTTTCCCCTGGATGTTCCGGAGTCTATTGAGATCGATATTACGGATCTTGATGTTGGAGATTCGATCCGTTTGGGCGATATTGCCCGGCAAAGTAAAATTGAGTTTTTGGATGATGAAAATTTTACGGTAGTCACCGTCGTTATCCCCAAGATAGAAGAAGAGGAAGAAGTGATAGAAGAAGAGGAAGCGGAGGGTGAAGCGGTCATTGCTGAAGAAGGTGAAGAAACCCCTGAATCCGGTGATAAAGAATAGTGTGACGGACGTTATTTATGCCGCAAAAACGTATACGCCTGGTGGTCGGACTCGGCAATCCGGGTAATACTTATAAAAGGACCCGGCATAATGTTGGATTTATGGTGGTGGATCAAATCGCGGAAGATTTTTCTATCGCCCTTGTCAAACAAAAATTTGATACCGTTTTCGGACGGGGATCTGTTGATGGTGTTGAGGTTGTCCTGGCAAAACCCATGGCCTTTATGAACAGATGTGGGCCTCAGGTTCAAAAAATTGCAAGATATTACAGGATATTAAGCGAGGACATGTTGGTTGTTCACGATGACATAGACCTTGCTTTTGGAAGAATAAAAATAAAGGAGAAAGGAGGGGATGGGGGACACAAAGGTG
>JAFDEW010000090.1 GCA_019310125.1 Deltaproteobacteria bacterium
GGGTTCGATTTTGACAATATACTCAGTGAGTTGTTTGGAAAAGGCCGGGGTAACGGCATGCGGTTTTCCTTTGGAGGGGGAACCCCGTTTGACGGTTATCAGAGGCAACAGAAAACCCGGTCAAAAGGAGCAGACCTGGTGTATGAGCTGCCGCTAACATTAGAGGAGGTGGCAACAGGAACAAGTAAAACCGTATCATACCAACATCATGGGCGTAGTGAAAAGATTACGGTAAAGATTCCAAAAGGAATGATTTCCGGGAAGAAACTCCGTGTTGCGGGCAAGGGTGATCCGGACCCATATGGCGGGCCTCCCGGAGATCTGTACATACAGTCCAAAGTGCTTGGCGATAAGGTTTATGACTCCAAAGGCTATGATCTTTATATGTATAAAGAAATAAAACTGAGCGAGGCACTCCTCGGATCGAGTATTTCTGTTCCCACACTCGGCAAAAAAGAATTGAGCTTGAAAATACCTCCCGGAACAAAACACAAAACCAAGATGCGTCTTGCAGGACACGGACTTCCCCATATGAACGGCAAAGACACGGGGGATCTTTATGTGTATATTCAGTTAAACATGCCGGTAAAGCTTACCAAAAAGCAAAAAAAACTGATTGAACAACTGGCAGAGGTCGGCCTGTAAGGAATTAAATTTATTGACAAGAGTGACTAAAAAGCCTAAAATCCAAGAAAAATTAACCGGCTGACGGAAAAAGGTTGAGCGGGGAAACAGCAAGGAAACACCTTGGCGGCTTAACCAATTCCTGAATATTCATAATTTCTGATTATGCCTGAACTTATTCCTGTTTTAAATAAAAATGATATCGACAAAATGGTTGCCCGGGTTGCGCGCAAGATTTCATCTGACTATCAGGATCAGGAACTTATTCTCATCGGAATCTTAAAAGGGGCGTTCGTCTTTTTATCTGATCTTGTGCGGCATCTCACTATCCCGGTTAAACTTGATTTCATAAGGGTCTGCAGCTACGGCTCCAGCGATTCATCATCAGGGAACATCCGTTTAACAAAAGAAATTGAGATTGATGTGAATAATAAAAATGTACTGCTTGTAGAAGATATCGTCGATACAGGCTTGACTTTATCTTATCTCATTGATTACTTAAAAACTTTTAATCCGAAAACTGTTAAAATTTGTGCCCTGCTTGACAAACACGAACGCCGTAGTGAAAATATTAAAATCGACTATGCCTGCCATGAAGTGGGTGAAGGATTCCTTGTGGGTTATGGCATCGATTATAATGAAGACTATAGATATTTAGCGGGGATTTATCACCTTAAATTATAAGCGGTGGGGTATACTATGATTATTACCTGTAAGGCATGTAACGCCAGTTTCAATTTAAATGAAAGTCTTCTAAAACCGGAGGGCTCTAAAGTTCGATGCTCAAAATGTAAAAAAGTTTTTATGGCCTATCCACCTGCACCCCCGGAAGAGGCTAAAAAACCGGATGAAATGTTATCGGGCCTTGACCTTGAATTGGAACAAGAGACCAAAGACTCTGAAACCGGCCAGTTGGATGACTCAGAGTTCGGTGAACTTGATTTGCCGGACCTGGAAAAATTGTTTGCAGAGGAAGAAGTTCCGGAAGGACAAGGTGATACGGATGAAGGCATTGAAGATTTCGAGCTGGATCTGGATTTCGAGCCCGAATCTGAAAAGGCGCCCGAGCATGTTGAGGCCGAAGCCAAGCCCGGGGAACCGGACGAATTCGATCTGTCGGATATGGAAGATCTGCTGGATATAACACAAGTTCCTGAAAAACAAGGGGATGCGGATGAGGCCATTGAAGATTTCGAACTGGATCTTGAACTGGACATGGATTTCGAGCCTGAATCTGAAAAAGCGCCTGAGCCTGTCGAGGCCCAATCAAAGATCGAAGAACCGGATATACTCGATCTGTCCGATATAGAGGAGTTGCTCGATTTGGAAGAACCGGCAACCCAGGAAAAAGACGGGATGGAGCCGGAAGAACTTGAACTTGAATTGGATACGGACATGGAACCCGAGATCGAAAAGGTTTCCGAGGATGATGAGGCGAGTGTCGAACCTGAAGCGTTGGAAGAGATTGATTTATCAGATATTGAGATGATGTTTGACACAGAAGAAGAGGAGACCGAAGAGGAGGCGGAACCCGTGGATTCTCCTCTGGTGGAAGAGACATCAGGAACTGAACTTGATGAGATTGAAGCGGTTGCAGATAAACTCGAAACCGTCGAATTTTCTGAAACAGAAGAGATAGAGCAAAAATTTGAAATTGAAGATACCGATGAGGATGATCTATCAGAAGAGGAAATTGTTGATGAGCAACCGGTGGTGGCAACCGCAAAACCTAAAGTGAAAAAACGGATCAGCAAGCCGTTAATTGTCTTGTTGATCTTAGTACTTTTGGGAGGCGGTGGTTACGGCATTTATGTTTTGCTTGATTTTATGAATATTGAGATTCCTTTTGTCAGCAATTACTTTAAACCCCAAATTTCGGATCCGGCCGGTAATCTCAAAATAGACACGTTAGATGTTGAGAGTGCATTTGCAAAAAATGCCAAAACAGGAAAGCTTTTTGTAATAACCGGTAAAATTAAAAATGGATATTCAGATACCCACAGTTATATCAGGGTAACCGGCAAACTGTATACAAAAGGGAAAATTCTTGTTCAGGAAGAGACTGTTTTTTGCGGAAATGTTCTGTCGGATATTGAACTTTCTAATCTGGAGCTTTCAGCGATTAAAAAGCGATTGTCAAATCGTATTGGCGATAATAACTCCAATATAGGGGTTAAATCCGGCCAAGAGTTGCCGTTTATGATTGTATTCAGCAAGCTGCCGGGCAATCTGGAAGAATTTGCTGTTGAGGCGGAGGGATCTGTTCCCGGATAATCCATATCTTAAATTTGAGTTGACTTGCGAAGCAATTTTATAACTTGACTAAATAAAAGTAAGCTGTTAGAAAAGCCGATCCAAAAATTTGAAGGTCTGTTGTATAAATATATTGAAAAAATTTTATGCAACACAATTGGCCATTGATTTTGTGTTTAAAAACTTTTGAGAGTTATCCTGAGACCATTGAAAAACGTTCAATTTTGTTCAAGACCAAGAAAGGTGAAAATTTTAACCATAGGAATACATTGAGTATTTTGAGGATTAAAATTTGAGCCTGACGCAGGAATTGGGCAAGAGGGGGAGTTTTACAAAGGTCTTATCCTGGCGATGTAGCTCAGACGGTTAGAGCATGCGGCTCATATCCGCAGTGTCCGGGGTTCGATTCCCTGCATCGCCACCAGTTTTGATTGAAATTAGGCCTCTTATTATTTTAGGGGCCTTTTTTGTTTATTACTGTTTTATGGCTTGAAAAGATAGTGGGTTGTATTATATTGTTTTTACTGTAACGCACTTTTTTATTTGGAAAAAGAAAGAAATTGGCTATGCTTTGCGGTTTTGAAAAAATTGTTGAAGAACGGATTTTAAAGGCACAGAAAATGGGCGAATTTGAAAACCTGCCCGGCTCCGGAAAACCCCTGGTGTTTGAGGATAACCGTTTTATTTCCGAAGAACTGCGCCTGGCTTATAAAATATTAAAGAATGCAGATTGTCTCCCGGTTGAGATTGAATTGAAAAAGGAGATTAAACAAACCGAAGATCTACTGGCGGGAATGCAGGAAACTTCTGAAAAATACCGGATAGTAAAAAAATTGAACTTTTTAATCCTGAAGTTAAACTCAATACGGGACACATCAATCGCTCATGAAATGCCCCAGGCATATACGGGGAAATTGATCGAACGATTTGGAAATTCTAAAACGTTCTGAAATCAAAATATCGACGTGACCCTTTACTAAACTGTCAAATTCATGTATTGTAGTATTAAACTTACGCTCAAAAGCCCTTTTATTTTTTCCGCTTATAGCAGGATATAAATTTCGAGATATTTTATGGCGTTAAATAAAAAAGAAAAAGAGGAAAGCCATTTTAAAAGTGTTTTGATGGCCTATTTTATTCTGGTTCTCCATGTAGTTTTGATTACAGGATTGGTTCTGCTTGTCATTTTTTTCCGTGGTATTATAAATTACATGATATGGATCTTTCTTGGCGGTACTGCTGCCATCCTTGCTTCAGCTTATCATTTTTATAAGCGTATGAAAATGGAGGGTAAGACGATTCGGGAGATCCTTAACTCTCATCGGTTTAACGGTAGAACCGTTGAAGTCAATCTATTAGGAGGACTTGCATCTTTAAAAATCAGCGGGTCAAATAACCCTCCCGCTTTGGGTACGGCGTCATCCGGACAATTTAAACAACTGGAAGACCCTGATATCATTCACAAAAGGGAGTTTTCCGAATTGGTCCGTCTGCTTGAAAACAATCTCATAACCCTTGATGAATATAACAAATTTAAAGAACAGATGTTCAAGTCATAAAATCGCCTTGCGATTTTATACAACGCGGCTGCGCCGCTCAACAAAAGAAAATTTATTATTTAGCCAGCATCGAGCATCCAGTATCTATTCGTTAGATGGTACAGGAAGTTAAATTATTAAAATGTTCTGTTTGGTTCCAGTTTATCCGGGTTAGGGTTCACTCAAAGATAATTTCACATTGAACGCCGATGCATCCCGCCGGGTTGCGTTACGTAAAATCGAGAACTGCTTGATATTCCTTAAGTTTTAGTGACTTTCCATTGGGGCGTCTCAACTCCCAAAATGGTAAAATTGTTCTTTCTTAAACCCGTAGCATTTAACAAACTGAAAGGAAATTCGATGAAGAAACTGACCCTTGCACTTCTTTCCGGCGGTATATCTTCCGAACGCGACGTATCCATTGCAAGCGGAGACCAGGTCTTTGAAGCCCTTGATAGTGAAAAATACGATATCATCCGATATGACCCAAAAACAGATATTTCACGACTGGTGGCGGATGCACATCACATTGATGCCGCACTTGTAATTCTTCACGGACCCATGGGTGAGGACGGTACGATTCAGGGCCTGCTGGATCTTCTTGAAATCCCTTATCAGGGGTCGGGGGTTCTCGGGAGTGCCATAGGAATGAATAAGCTGGTTTCCAAGCAACTTTATGAAAAATCCGGTCTCCGGGTTCCGCCTTACATGGTTATAAAACGTGATGACGTCTTAAATCCGAAACAGTGTGCGGAGCAGCTGGGTCTTCCTTTGGTTGCAAAGCCCATTGGCAGTGGTTCAAGTGTGGGGATTTCCATTGTCAAATCCATAGATCGATTAAACCATGCGGTTAACCAAGCATTTGCTCATGATGATACTGTGTTAATAGAGGCATATATTGACGGTATTGAGCTCACCGGCGGCGTTATTGGTAATGACAAAATAGAAGCGTTGCCTATTATAGAAATCATTCCGGATAAATCCTATGATTTTTTTGACTATACCGCCAAGTATACTGCCGGTGCCACACAGGAAATATGCCCGGCGCGTATTGATGATGCGTTGACCCAAAAGGCACAGGCAATAGCTAAAACAGCGCATAGCGCCCTTTGCTGTAAAGGATACAGTCGAACCGACATGATTCTCAAAGATCAAGATTTCTTTGTCCTTGAGACAAACACCATACCCGGCATGACGGCAACGAGCCTGTTGCCTATTGCTGCCGATGCTGCGGGCATTCCTTTTAGCAGGCTTCTTGACCGGTTGATCGAATTAAGTATTGAGGCGCACAAAACCAACAGGTGATACAATGATCATCAGGAGCAGCAAGGAACTCAAGGAGCAATATCATAATCTTGACTCCGGGGATATTTTCCTGGGCGTGCTGACCTTCAAGCATCTAAAACAGTCCGTACTGATCGATCTTCTTGAACGAGGCGTCTTATGCTTTCCATCCGCTCTGTCACAAACATTAAACCATTCCAAGGCCGCACAGGTTATTGTCTTAGAAAAATGGATGTTACCCCATACATTCGTTATCACGAGACGAGTGGATCTAATAGATATTATCAATAAATATAACAGGCTTGGTATCGCTTCTGTAATAACCAAGGAGGACCACCTGCACTGCGGTTACGGCATACGCAAGTGGGATACTATTGAAACCGTGTACAGTTTCATGGCCCTTTCTGAATCATCCTATCCCTTTGTTATTCAGCCCTTTTTGGAAAACTTTACTGATGTACGCGTCATCGTTGCAGGAGATTACGTGGAAGCTTATGTCAGACATAATCCCAATAACTTCAGGATGAATGTATCAATGGGGGGTAAAAACTACCCTTATGAAGCGAACAAGGATATGGAGAAGTTTTGTCGTGTCGTCATGGAGCAGGGCAAATTCCCCTATGCCCACATGGATCTTCTGATTACTGATAATGGGGAATATTACCTTTCGGAAATTGCGTTAAACGGCGGAATAAAAGGCGCCCGTATCAGTCGAAAGGAACTCGATCAAAAAAAACATGAGGTTATAGAAAACCTCGCAGCCATATCCTTGACGGTTTCGTAAAAAGCCCAACTTCTTCGTTGTGCTGCATTTCGTAATCATTCAACGTACGAAAAGTACTTCTTATGATTACAAAATTTGCACGCCTTGAATTTGAACTTTTTACGAAACCGTCATCCTTGAGAGAAGATAAAATATACACCCGGAGGATGGGTTCTTCAAAGATTTAAAAAGGAGGCGTGTTTGAAAACAAAAAACAAGACGTTAAAAGAACTTGACCGATCCCCGGAAGTTGGCATTGTAATGGGAAGTGATTCCGACCTTGAAATTATGGAAGAAACCGCTTCGGTTTTAAAAAAATTCGGGGTGCCCTACGAAATGACGGTGGCATCGGCCCACCGGAATCCCAAAAGGACAGCTGAATTTGCATGTTCCGCCCATGAGCGGGGCATAAAAGTTATTGTTGCCGGGGCCGGGCATGCAGCCCATTTGGCAGGGACCCTGGCGGCTTTTACTTGGCTTCCGGTCATCGGCGTTCCCATAGATTCTTCTTGTCTTCAGGGATTGGATTCTCTTCTTTCCACGGTTCAGATGCCCCCGGGGGTTCCTGTGGCCACGGTAGCCATCGGAAAACCGGGTGCACGCAATGCAGGGATCCTGGCCGTACAGATACTCGCGCTGTCAAATCAAAAACTTACAAAAAAGCTTAAAGCATTTAAAGAGGAACTTGCAAAACAGGTTGATCAAAAAGCAAAGCAGCTTAAAGATGCTTCGGATAGACCCGTTACATCCCGCACATGATTTAATCAACGAGGCGGCCCTTGTAATTAAAAACGGCGGGGTGATTGCTTTTCCCACACGGCATCTCTACGGGCTGGGGGCGGATGCATTTAATGCGGATGCCGTGAATAGAGTCTTTGAAATAAAACGGCGGCCTCATGATAAACCACTTCTCGTGCTCATAGATAAACCCTATGATCTTACCCGGCTGGTGCAACAGGTTCCTTATGCGGCAACCCGCATTATGGAACGGTTCTGGCCGGGAGCCGTCACCATTGTTTTTAGGGCAAAACATATCCTGCCGATAAATCTTACGGCAGGTACGGAAAGAATCGGGGTGCGAGTGCCGGAACATCCGGTGGCTTTAGCGCTGACAACCGCTGTTCAAGGCCCTATAACCGCCACGAGTGCCAACATTACCGGCAATTCCGGATGTTCGCTGGTCTCGGAAATGGACCCTTTGATTACGGATAAACTTGATCTCATCATTGACGTGGGAGCACTCAAAGGCGGTATGGGCTCAACCGTGGTGGATGTTACCGGAGATTCCCCAAAAATTTTAAGACAAGGAGCGGTCTCTGAAAAAGATATATTTGCCGCTGTTTCTCAAAAAAGACGAAATTTAAGATAGTATTCATCCATAAGTCGGGTGTAAATCAAGGCTGTTGTTTGCTAAGATTGCCATGGGTATTAGGTTTCAGAGTCACGGTTTGTCAATACACAAGGAGTAGCGTATACCAACGGCCTTGATTTACACACCAATGAAGCGCTAGTGTGCTTCAGCCCAGTTGCCGCCGGATGTTATGTTGACCTTCAGGGGCACCTTGAGGTCCCAGATCCCTTCCATAATCTCTTTGATAAGCTTTTTTACGGTGTCAAGCTCTTTTGGCGGAACTTCAAAAACGATTTCATCATGCACCGAAAGAAGCATGGCGGCCTTAAGGTTTTTTTCACTGAAGGCGGCATCCACCTGGATCATGGCAAGCTTTATGAGGTCTGCGGCCGTCCCCTGGATAGGCGTGTTGATGGCGGTACGCTCTGCAAACTCTCGTACGGTTTTATTGGTACTGTTGATATCCGGTAAATGCCGGATTCGGCCCAATAAGGTGCTTGTCTTTTTGGTCTCTCTGGCAACAGCGATCGTCTGATCAACAAACCTTTTAACACCACTATACCTGGCGAAGTAATTGTCAATATAAGTCTTGGCCATCTTGCGGCTGATGTTGAGTGCTTTGGAAAGGCCGTAAGGGCTCATACCATATATGATACCGAAATTGATGGCCTTGGCCTGCCGTCTGAGTTCCGGAGTAATAAATGACGGGAAAACCTGAAACACTTCGGTTGCGGTTCGGGTGTGAATATCCTCGTCATTTTTGAAGGCCTTTATCAGGATTTGATCATCGGCGTAATGGGCCAGGATTCTAAGTTCTATCTGGGAATAATCGGCGGATACCATGGTCCAACCCGGCCTGGGAATAAATGCTCTTCGAATTTCCATACCTTGGTCGGTCCGGATGGGAATATTCTGAAGATTGGGATCAGAGCTGCTGAGACGGCCGGTGGCCGTGACCGTTTGATTGTAGGACGTGTGGATCCGTCCGGTTTCCGGATGAACAAGATCAAGCAGGGCGTCGGTATAGGTGGATTTCAGTTTGGAAAGAGTCCGGTGTCTTAAAATAAGTTCAGGAAGTTCATGCTGGTCCGCAAGGGTTGTCAAGACATTAACATCCGTGGAATATCCGGTCTTTTTTACCGTTTTCTTTTGAACCGGCAGCTTGAGTTTATCAAAAAGTATATAT